>JADFZC010000076.1 GCA_015232735.1 Oligoflexales bacterium
CAGACGAAAGAATCTCTCGACCTGATAGGGAAAAACTTAGTTGACGAGGCACTAGTGTTAAAGTCAGGTCAAAACCAAAGTTTCTCTTGAAAAGAATGAAATGGGAAAAAAAGGCGTGGAAAGCTGGATTTAATTTTTCTTAATCAAGCAATCCTTGAATTTCAGAAATTTGTATATTATAAGGGCGCCTATTAAGCCTTAATCGTGAAGCCAATTATTTTTGCAAATCAAGGTAATCTTGAGTTGTATTTGGGCAATGTGGTTAAGGAATTATCAGGTGGTTATTAATAGTTTAGTTTTTTGGTCCGTAAAAAATATTCATTTTTTTGAAAGATAATGAAATCTTACAATGTCAAAGGAATACGGAGGAGAGTTTGGATATTCTTCAAGTTATTAAAGCAGATAATATAAATATCTTAGGCTTGATCAGACACTTATTTTGTTATGACTCTTGCTTGAAGATTCCAGTGTTTTTTGGTCAGTTTGAAACAGAGGTCATCCTGCAATTCAATCTTAAAAAGACTTATATTTACCCTGAACTATTATCTTTCTGTAATAGTTCAGATCGTTTTGTGGATGAATCTATTAAGAGGCAGGAACAAATTCTTGAATATATTAAAAATATTAAATCCAAGATTAGAAACGGGGGGTGGGAATTAAATGAATATAATAAATCCATTAGTGAGTTGGAATCGTTAATAAAGAGTCATTTTAATGCGGAAGAGTCCGTAATGTTTCCCAAATTTAGACGTAATATGCCTACCTATGAAAGAGAGGAATTAAATGAACTAATAATGGATTTTAAAAGAGAATGGTTGTCTCATAAACATGAAAGCAAAGAGCTGGGTGGTTATTATTTTTGAAATTTGACTGATTTTAAATGATATTTCAAAGTAATCCTTGACCCTTGAGGTTAAACAGGGTAATTAGTCCGTGGCGCGAAATGCGCCACGGAAGTATCTTGGCAAGCAAAGAAAAACCAGGATCGAGTTGAAATTTCGGGGAGATCCTATACTTGCTGTGCTTGTCAGGACACATTGCTGGTGTGAAATTAACCAGCGAAGTATCGCAGAGGGGAAGCAAATGTTCAACCTTATAAGATGTGATTAGTTAATAGGTGAATCCTAAGCTTTTTCAGCTTGTGAAATGATATCTGGCGCTTCTTGAGCACAATATATTTGTGAGTTTGGTCTCTGCCGTTAATAAGGTAACTTCAAATTAAGTAGAGTCATGAAGACTTAAAAATGTAGGTTGGGTAGAAATGAAGAACAACATAATTGCAGATTTTGAAAAGAAAAAGTTTACCGAAAATAATAAAATCCCCAAGTTCAGGACTGGTGATACGGTTCAAGTAAGTTATAACATACAGGAAGGGGATAAGAAAAAAGTACACACTCAAAAGTTTGAAGGTGTTGTGATTGGATATAAGAGAGGTACTATTGACGCCTCCTTTACTGTAAGAAAGATAGGTGCCAACGCTATTGGCGTCGAGAGAGTCTTTCCTTTATATTCTCCAAATATTGTAGATGTGCAGGTTATCTCTCCTGGAAAAGTTAGAAGGTCAAAGCTATTCTATTTACGAGAAAGATCTGGAAAATCAGCTAGAATTAGAAGCAGATTTGATTAATTTTAAAATTAATCAAATAAGAGTGTATCGGGTATATAAGTTACAGATGTTATTCTCTTTTGCATGTTCAGTGTGACAATAGCGAAATCAAATCGTAGTGTTTTATGGTTTTGAGGTTCCTCGATTATTTTGGTAATATAGGTAATCGCTCCTCTTTTTAGAGAAGCTCTTTTTCTTTTGGTAAGTAGGTCTTCAAAAATTAGACGTGATTTTTTTTTGTAGAGTCTTGTTTTTACCTCTACAAAAGCAAGAGTCTCACCTTTTGTTGCAATGATATCGATTTCACTGCCGATACAACGAAAATTTTTTTCGAGTATTCGCCAGTTTTGCTCTTCAAGAATTGTAACAACAATATTTTCACCAAATGAGCATAGACTTTTTGATCTTAAATCGATATCGGTTTCCATTATGAGGGTTTTGTAAAAATACATGTGATATTCAAGCAATTTTTATAATTCATATAAAAAAGATATATTAAAATTTGGAAAAGAAATCTAGTGACAACAATGTTGTCATTTATTGAATAGAAAGCTTTCAGATTTCAAAGTGAGGCAAAAAGATTAATTGGGGCAAAGTTTCGTCTGTGCAAAGGACAGATCCCCTGCTTTTTTATAGTTTCAATATGTTCTTTGGTACCATATCCTACATGGTGTTCAAAACCATATCCAGGATACTTATATGCAATATTTTTCATATAAGCATCACGTGATTCTTTTGCCAAGATTGACGCTGCAGCTATTGAGTAACAGGAACTGTCTCCTCTAATGATTGATTCTTGGTGGCCACCATATCCTGGCAACGTCTTATTTCCATCCACTAATAATATTGAATAACTGTTTTTACATTGCGACAGAGCTCGATTCATTGCGAGAAATGTGGCATTTACTATTCCAAGCTGTTCGATCTCAAATACGGAAGCTTCTGCAACTTCTGTTTCTATTGCGATACTGAAAATTATCGGAAGTACTAGGTTCCTCTGTCTACTTGTAAGCTTTTTTGAATCTTTAATTAGGAGGCGTTGTCTTTCAGGCAAATTATGAAGAGCCTCGTAATTTAACGAAACACAACCGGCATAAACAGGACCTGCTAAACAGCCTCGGCCGACTTCATCAACTCCTATTATGGAATGTCCTTCGATAGTCAAATGTTTTTCAAATTCACCCAGGGCAGAAAATTTCATTAGGGCTACCTTTGTTAGATTTCCAAATAATTCCTACGAAGAGAAATCATTCAGTTATCCGAAGAGGAAGTTTTGTTCCCCCCCTTTTGTTGTGGTTTCTAAAAAAAATCTAGATCAAACTTTTATCCAATAATTCTTTTAGCTTTGGCTTTGGTTGAGCTCCGACGATGGAATCAAGGACTTTACCATTTTTTATAAGTACTAGAAAAGGAATTGATCTAACGCCATATTCGGATGGGGTATTTGCGTTTTCGTCTACATTCATTTTTACAATGTTTACCTTCCCTTGATATTCCTCGGCAAGAGACTCAATGATTGGACCTAATGCTACACATGGGCCACACCAAGGTGCCCAAAAATCAACAAGAGTTGGCATTGTAGATTTTAGTACCTCTGATTCAAAATTATTATCGTTCACTTCTTTAGCAAAACTGCCCATAACCCCTCCAGTTTCTGTTGATTCAAAAACATCGAAATATTACTTATTTGTCAGATTCAAGAAATTGTCAAAATCTATTTTTTTTAAAGTGCTGCTTTATAGAGAGTCAATTTTGGGACGCTTTTCGAATTCCCTAATATTTTTCAAAATTTTCTTTTTAATCTTTTTTAGTGAAGGTGGTTTTTTACATTTTGAGTGGTGTGAGTAAAAATGCGGAATTGCGTCTGATAGTATTAAAAATAAGAATTCAACGTTATAATTCGATGCTTTTAACCAGGAGTCTATTACTTCATAGTCATCATAGGGTAAGAAATGGCCGTGGTTTCGATTTTCAACGATGAAGTCAGTGATTATTGTTTTATTGTCCATTTTAACATATACCATTTTTATGGTGATTTCTTTTTGATTTCAATAAGTTGATTTTCCAATTGAATTAGTCTCTCATTATATCGTGACATTTCTCTGAGATGCTCACTGATTCTGATTAAATTTGCCACACGAATCGGAAGAGATAATATATGAGCAGGACTGATTATGTCAAAGTACCAGTTTTGATCGATAGCCCATAAGAATAGATCTTGTAAGGTAGTGTGTTCAATATCTGCAATTATTAAGACTGGAAGCTTAACGGAATATTGAACAAAAATTTTTGAATATAGTTTCTTAAGCCAAGATTCAAATTCGAGATCTGCTATATCTTCAGCTGATATTAAGAGCAAATCGTATTTTTCAGTTTCCATAATATTCAAGGAATGGACTTTTTTTAATGAAAAGCATGCAACTTTATTTAGTTCTTTTTCAATGTAGGCCTTTCTGACATTAAAAAACACCTTTTCATTATCAAAGTAGCAGCAAGTCAGGATTCTGTTGATTAGATAATCTTTGGAATTCACACCCCCTCCGTGATTTTATGAGATGGACAATGGATTGTTTTATAATATATTCATATATCATCTATTAATAAAGCGGGAGGGATATTTGTGCTTGATGTACTCTCAAGTGCACCTACACGTATTGATATTGGTGGTGCAACCTTAGATATTGATCCTCTACACCAGATTTTGAAACATCCTGTGACCATAAATATAGCAGTTAATTTGAGAGCAACAGTAAGAATATCTCGCTCAAGAAATAATAAATATTCTATAACAAGTGAAGATCAAAGAATAAATATTTCGGGGGATTATCAGACAATTTGTTCTTTGGAAAGTTTGCCTTGGTCTGCGTTATTATTTGATACAGTTTGGCAGAGCGATTTTCCTCCCATTTCCATTGTTATGAATGCCGATTCACCTGCAGGAGCAGGTCTTGGTGGATCTTCTTGTCTGGGGGTAGCAATTTTGGGGGCATTATTGAAAGCCCGTTCTCAGATTGATCCGTCTTATTTGCCTTTGGATGAACAAGATTTTGTGTCAATGGTGAAAGATCTTGAAACAAAACTGATTAAAGTTCCAACAGGATGTCAGGATTATTGGGCAGCGGTGAGAGGTGGATTGAATATCATTCGATTTCCACCAGGAAGAACTCATGTGCAGACAAAAAAAACATCCTCGTTGGGGTCCTTATCAGAAGAGCTCATTTTATGCAATAGTGGAAGTAGTCGACCATCTTCTCTAAATAATTGGGAAATTTTTAAGTCTGCTTTTGAAGGTAGTACCCATGTTTTGGATATGCTTGAAAAGATAGGTGAGAAAACTGAAGAAATTATAGAATCTATTAATAAGGAAGATTTATCAAATATTCTTAAAATATCCATGGAAGAATGGGCACTAAGAAAAGAACTATGGCCAAAAATAATGACTGAAAAGACATTGAAACTTGAAGAGATCGCATTAAGGGCAGGAGCAAAAGCGGTTAGGGTTTGTGGGGCTGGTGGTGGTGGAGTAATGGCGATTTTCGCTGATTTAGATAGAAAAGAAGAAGTATCTCGTGCTTTGATAGAGGGGGGAGGAGATATATTAGATACAACTATGACGGATGCAGGGCTTTGTATTGAATGAGCTTTTTACTAAAGTGACTATTAGTTTTAACGAAATTTGTCCATTGGCGCTTTTACGCCAGTGGCAGAGTTTAGAAAAATTTGGCGGTTAGCAGTATTCTTAATCCAAAATTGAGAGGTATCGATGAGGTCATGTAAACATAGAAGAATGTTTTATATACTTTTTTTTCTCCTAATTTTTTTTGGTTCATGTACTTCAGGTGATAAAGCAATACAAATAGATATAATGCCTTCTCTTGAGAAGGCCAAAACACAGCAAGCACCAAAAGATGAGTTGGAACGATTTGAAAAAAATCTTCAGAAATTTCCTGAAGAAAGAAATATTGTAGGAGATATGATAGCCATTTTAGAAGCAAGAGTTGATGAGTCAAATAAAGATTATGACGCCGCTGTCAGGCATTGGATGAAGGCAATAAAAGCTGGCAAGGGAGAATTTGGAAAAACTGCATTGGAAGGATGGGTCATTGCCTATTCGAGAATTCTTAAAGAAAAAGTTACATCGGATGTTCTTGCAGGGTTTATTTTAGCGGAAACGGGTGATGGCAAAGATAGTGCTTTTTTACTGGCAGAGAAGCTTACAAAGCTTGAATCCCTTTCTTTAAGGATAAATGATATTCTTCAAAAAAATGGCATTTCCTTGTCAGATGAAAACTCAGCTAATGTTTCTATTCCTGGCAAGGATGGAATTCCTCAGGATGATTTACTGCTGAATAAGACAGTTCAGAATTTCTGTAAAATTAAGGGAAAGAATGTCTCCGATAAATGGGAAAAATGGATATTGTCTCTTTCGCCTTCGGTTATTGACTATTGGTCGGCTCGAACTTTTGAATGCAAAGGAGAAAACGAAAAAGCAAGAAATATCTATGAAAAGAATATTCCTATACTCGCTGAGGATGAAAAAACAGCAATATTGGCTCTGGTTTCCGCCGAGAGATACGCGCAGTTACTAAGAAAAATTGGGAAAAGAGATGAGGCGTCAAAGGCCTATGGACTTTTGACAAAACTCTTGAGTGTTAAGGGGATAAGTCACAAAGAATACGGTGTATCCGAAATAGATTTTCAATTAAAGAAAATAGACATTAATTTGTGGGCAGCTCGTTATGCTTCAATCACTGGAGATTACACAGCCGCAAAAAGCTATGTTCAGGAAGCTTTTGAACTGATAAAGACAGCTCATATTAGTTCAAACAATACAAATAGCAAAATAAAAGCTGCATTAATTGATTTTCAGGCAGAGGGGTATCATATTTTGGCCTCTAGAATTGCCATAGAGCAAAATGATTATACGGCAGCCATAAGTATTACTCAACTTGCTTTAAATCTTCCTGGTTTAAGCCAAGAGTGGAAGGAACGTTATAAATGGAGTCTGGGATTATATAATTATGTCCAGAAAAACTATTTGGAGGCTAACAAGCTTTGGCTTCAGTCAATTTCGTCCAATTCTGAGGATGAATTATCTAAACCAAGACTATATTTCTGGATAGCCAGATCTTATGAGCAGATGGGAAAATTTTCGGAAGCAAAGATATATTTAGAAAAGTTGATTAATGAATATCCATTAAATTATTATTCTGTCGTTGGAACTCAAGTAGGAAACACAAAAGTGAAATTTAATTTTTCTGATGTATTTGGTGATGGAACATCACTTGAAAAAAGATTAAAGGAAAAGTCGGATTTCAGTTTTTCATCGTTTAGAAAAGACGGAAAAATACGGACACTTATTTTTAGAAGTGAAATGGCGCTTGCCTCGGAATTGGATGAGTTTGCGTCAAAAGCTACAAGGGAGCTTTTTGACAACGCAAAAAAAATGTATTCCTTGAAGGCTAATATCGATCAATATGTCCATGTAAGTCGTATGTTTTATCAATCTGGAGATTATGTAAATGCTATAGATCTGACAAGTAGGCTATTTCGTGCAAAACAAGATTTTTGGAGAGAATATCCGGAGCAAATTTTGGTTTATTTCCCAAAACCTTTCAATGATATTTATAAGCGTAATGCAATGAATAATCTCATAGAGGAGGAGATGCTCTTTTCAATATCCCGTCAGGAAAGCAAATTCACTCAAGACATTGAGAGTCCAGCTGAGGCTGTCGGATTGATGCAGTTAATAGTACCCACAGTGGTTAAGTTTGATAGCAATCTAGCTGGAAAGGATAATGGTGAAATCAAGAAAGATTTAAGAAGCGCTGAATATAATATTTATGTGGGAAGTATATATGCTAAACATCTTAATAGGTACTATAAAGAAAATAAGCCAGCGGTATATGCAGCATATAATGCGGGTGAATATATGGCTGATCGATGGTTAAAGGCTCGAGTTTTTCAAGATATTCTTTTGTGGATCGAATTTGTTCCGTTTGCTGAAACAAAACATTATATTCAGGAAGTTTGGAGAAACGAGAAAATTTATAAAGCTTTAAGATAGAATTCGGAATGTTATTCATTATTATTTCCCATCCATGATACAAAAAAGCCAAGATCCTGTAGATGAATTTTATCCTCAACATTTTTTTTGATATTGCCGAAGAATAATATGTCACTGACGCTTTAGCGCTAGTGACCTATTTTTATTTATAGAATGAGGCCAAAAAATTTGAAGAAGATAATTTTGATTTCTTTTTTTATATATGAAACTTTGTCTGCGGAAGTAAAAAAACCCATTTCAACAGATATAGATGCCATTTTAAAATTGAAAAGAACCTATCAGAACCGTATTGATGTTTCAACGGAGATACCTCGATATCCCGAGTATTATTCTTGGAAAATTAAGGGTGATGTGTATGGTGAAAAGGTCTTTGAAAGCAATGTACCTATTTATAGATATGATGAAATCATGAAGGAAATGATACCTGTTGGTTCAGTACAAATAGGTACTGAGGTGGAGTTGAATATATCAATGGTGTATCATTCGAGGAATTTCTATCACTATTTGTTGCCTAATGAGGGTAAGGACAGTATTAAGGATGGCTGGATAGATGGAATTTTTATAAGTCGGGATAATGAAAAATCTTGGTCGCCTCCGCCTAAAAGAAAAATAGCAAAATAAGTGATTTTTCGTTTTTCTGATAAAAAATCAATTAAATGGATGTCAAGATTTCCACGGACCAGTCGCTTTTTATTGCTATGGTGTGTTCAAATTGAGCACTTAACGAGTTATCAATTGTGACTGCCGTCCAACCGTCTTTTTTTATTTTTGTCCTAAAGTCGCCGTCGTTGATCATGGGTTCTATCGTGAAAGTCATACCTGGTTCCAACCGGATTCCTGAACCATTTTTACCAACATGGCTTACCTGAGGGTCTTCGTGAAATTTCTTGCCAATTCCGTGTCCCACGAAATCTCGAACCACTCCGTAATTATGGCTTTCAGCATGTTCCTGGATAGCTGCGCCAATATCACCCAGTCTTGCCCCTTTGATAATGGCAGAAATTCCTCGCCAAAGGCATTCTTCGGTAACACGTACGAGTTTGCGAGTTTTTTCACTAACATTGCCTACTAAAAATGTTTTAGAAGTGTCTCCGTGATATCCGTATAAAATGGTGGTTATGTCAATATTTATTATGTCACCATCCCTTAATTTTATTTTTGAATTTGGGATTCCATGACACACAACATTGTTTATCGAGGTGCATATTGATTTTGGAAATCCATGGTAATTCAGCGGAGCAGGGGTTGCTCCATGATTAATAATGTATTCATGACATATGTCGTTTAGTTCTAATGTTGTTACGCCGACTTTAACATATGGCTCTATCATTATGAGCACTTTAGCAGCTAGCTTGCAGCTTTCTCTCATTTTTTCTATTTCATTATCACTTTTTAGAACGATCAAGATAAATCCCCCTTTAATATCTTGGTTCATTATTATATTTTTTCATTGCGTAATGCCACTCTCAATTTTTGGGGTATCAATACCATGAAAAAAAACACAGAGAAGAAAATAATAAAGTGCCCTGCCTGTAAAAAATTAATAGAATATAGTGAAAAGAATGAATGGCGTCCATTTTGTTCGAATCGATGTAAAACAATAGATATTGCTGCATGGGCAAATGAAGAATATAGAGTACCTGTTAAGTCGTTGGAATTAAGAGAAAATGATGAAATTGATGATACTGATGACATATATAAGGATCAAAGTTAATTAGTCGCTGGCGCGAAATGCGCCAGGGACGTATCCTGACGAGCGAAACGAGTATAGGATCTCCTCGAAATTTCAGCATATTTCAAACAGATCCTATGCAAGCTTCGCTTGCCAGGATAC
>JADFZC010000932.1 GCA_015232735.1 Oligoflexales bacterium
AAGCTTCGCTTGCCAGGATACGTCTGCTGGCGCTTTCGCGCCAGCGACTAATTATGAAAAATATGTCCTCTCACTGGATGAATATCAAACTATCGAACGTAAGGGGATTAAACATAAAAACATCATCGATTTTTTATTAGATGCTCGAGACCAGACTTGAACTGGTACACCCGTAACCGGGCGCGAGATTTTAAGTCTCGTGTGTCTACCGATTTCACCACTCGAGCACAGGATGGATGAGATTCAAAAAAGAAGCCTTAAATAAGAATCGTCATTGCCATGAAGCGGCAATTTATCATAACTAGCGGATATATCAATAATATAATGTTAATATTTTGCCCTGGCGCTGCAAATGTAATAAACTAAAATTATTAAATAATTGGGGTCGTGTATATTTGCACATCATTTTGGATGAGGGATTTCTAATATCCTTTTTTTTTCTTCCGATAAAAATACATGGAGTCCGAATGGGGTTTTTCGGGAAAGGATATCGCCACAGGTGGATCTCCAGCCAATAAGAGGATATGAAAATGGGGCTTCCTAGTAAAAATTTCAATAAAGAGGAACTTCTTCCTTTGGATGTCAGCGGTATGAAGGGGGACTGTGTCACTGATTTTGATCTTTATGTCGAGGTCGGCGGGCATCTTGTCCTTTATGCACCGAGTCCCTATAAGTGGACAGAAGGTGAAATCAAAAGGCTGATAGCGGACGGACATCTGGAGCTGCTTTATGAAAAGGATAATGAAGCCAAGGTCAAGGCCTATAGAAAAATAGGGCTTATCAGGAAAATAAATGAAGATCTTCCGCCCGTTGAAAGGATAAAGGACATTACGGATGTGGCAGCCGAGTTCAACAGGGTTCTGTTTGATCATCCGCTTGATGAGACGACCCATAACAAGGCAAAACAGATAGCCGATTCACTTGTGGAGTGCGTCAAGGAGGATCCTCTTTCGGTAAGAGCCCTCGGGCTGCTTTCTGAGCATGACATGTATACTTATTATCATAGCGGCCGCGTAAGCGCCTATGCTGTTGCTGTGGCAATAAAAATGTCGATCTCCCAGGAACAGCATTTGCGGGAGATAGCCATGGGCTGCCTTCTGCATGATGTGGGCAAGAGCAAGGTTGATTTGAAAATATTGACCAAAGCGGGTCCCCTGACCGAAAGGGAGTGGGACCTGATGAAAAAACACCCTGAATTCGGCCTTCAGCTGGTCAGTCAGAAAGCCCTCCTTTCGATTGTGCCGATGGAGATAATCCTTCACCACCACGAGAGGATTGATGGTAAAGGATATCCTCACGGACTTGGAAGGAATGAGATTCTCGAGGAGGTTGGCATTGCGGCATTTTCCGATATTTTTGATGCGCTTACCAGCAATCGCCCCTATCAGAAGTCGAGAACCAGGTATGAAGCGCTCGATTTCATCAGGTTCAATCTGATTGAACAGATAAACAAGGAGGCCTTCAAGGCGATGGTGGAGATACACGCCTGAAAGCCTCTCCTGATTCGACACCCGCTCCTTCAGTGCCGGGTTTACAAACAAAAAAGCCCTGGACCTATGTACCTTGCCTTGAAGAAATCGCTGGAATATTTTACATTTGATAGATGTATTTTTTCTTAAGACATGTCATTGTTCTTTTCAGCGTGCTTATGGCTGTGGCCTTGAGTATCACGGGCTATTGCCAGGATAAGCTCAGTGAAAAGCCCTATGAAACGATTACGGATCTGAATTCGGTCCGTCCCCAGCATGAACAGTCAGTTTCATCCCCTCCTTCCGATGACCGGGATCTAATGGATGATTTGAGGTTTAACTCCCAGGAGATTTTTAATCAGCACAGGTTCGGCGCATCCCTGTCGGCCGGTTCAGTGGTTCCATGGCAGAAGTATGGGCTCGGATTTCATATGAGGCACACCGGAGTGTTATGGAGCATACTTTCGGGCGGAGGGGGAAAGTTCCATTTTAATGGTTCCCTGGATGCCAGGAATTACAAGGTTTCAGTCTACTCGACCAGCCTT
>JADFZC010000933.1 GCA_015232735.1 Oligoflexales bacterium
ATGCACCATTCTTTTATCAATACTGAGCCATTTTTGCTTTAACTTCTTGATTATTGTCTGAATCGGGCGTATTGAAATGGCTTTGGTTTTTATGTGCCATAGCTTCTTGCGGGATATGGCGGTTTAATGAAAAAACACAAGGAGAAAAATAATGAAAATGTGTAAAATGTTGATTTGTGGCGCAATGCTTTCCATGCTGGCTGGTTCTTTTAACGCATATGCTTTGATATCTCCATGGGCAAACGCCTATGCGGCCTTAAGCAAAACCATAGGCATGACTTCCGGCGTTACTGTTGAACCCCCTGTGCTTACGGCACCAAGGGAATATACCATCTATGTAAAAGCCGACGGTGAAAAGGGCTGGGCTCTGGCTCAGCTTCTGAGAAATGACCTCAATCCTTATACGAGGGTGGCGGTGGTTGACGCTGACCGAAAATATTTCACGCCGTCTGCCGAGCAGTCGTTTGATTTTGACCGTGCGGCTTCAGCTGTGGACAAAGCATTGGACGGCAATCCCTATTTTGTAAGAACAGAGGTGATAAAATCTTTCATGAAGAGAGTTTTTATCGTGCTCAGGCCGGCTGTGATTCAATATTATTCGGACGATATCAGTCAGTATCAGTCGATGTCGACTTTTGTTGCCGCGGATCTTTTCAGGGAATTTCTTAATCCGGAATTTGGATCCGTGCCCATTCAGGTTTCAAGCGATGTCGTGGAATAGGCAGGCGGTCACATGAGAATGCCGGCGATGCTGGCCGTCATGAATGACGACAGCGTTCCGCCGATCATCGCTTTGAATCCGATTTTTGCAAAGTCGCTTTTCCTGGATGGTTCAAGGGCTCCTATCCCTCCGATCTGTATGGCTATCGATGTGAAATTCGCAAATCCGCATAATGCGTAGGTCGCAATATTTATGGCTCTGGGGGAGAGTGTTCCGGCCCTTACATGTTCAGCCAGATGAACGTATGCCAAAAACTCGTTGATGACTGTTTTTTCACCGAACAGTCGTCCAACGATAAAGCTTTCGTCCCAGCTTATTCCCAAAAGGAAGGCGACAGGCTGGAAAAACCAGCCGAAAATCTGTTCTATCGACAGCTGGTATCCAAAGTTGGAAAGAAATTTTCCGAGCAGGAGATTTGCAAGGGCGATAAGTGAGATGAAAGCCACCAGCATGGCACCCACGTTCAGCGCCAGAAAGAGTCCCTCGGTGGCACCCTTGCATGCAGCCTCGAACGCGTTTACCTCTTTGATTTTAAGTTCAATCTTGATCTGCCCCTTTGTTACGGACGGTTCGACCTCAGGATACATTATCTTGGAAATAAGCATTGCGGCGGGAGCCGACATGAGCGATGCCGCAAGAAGGTGGCCGGCCGATATTCCCATGCCGACATATGCCGCAAGCACTCCGCCCGAGACGCACGCCATCCCGCTTGTGATCATGCAGCATATTTCCGACATGGTCATGGTCTTCAGGTATGGCTGTATAAAAAGGGCGCCTTCTGTCTGGCCGCAGATTATGTTTGCCGCCGTTACAAGGGATTCGGAACCGGATACGTTCATCACCTTTTGCATGACGTATGCCATCCATTTGACAATCTTCTGCATGATTCCCCAATAGAAGAGGAGATATGACACGGATGACACGAATACTATCGTCGGAAGTACGGAAAATGCGAAAAAATGGGTTCTGAAGGTACTTCCAAAGGTGAACTCAGCCCCCCTGTCCGACATCGCAACAAATGCTCTTATCGCCTGGTTGGCTTTTGTAAAAAAGGCTATTCCCAAATCGGTTTTCAGAATCACAATCGCAAGGAAAAACTGCATGGCAAGTCCCCCAATGATCACCCTGAGATCCATTTTCTTTTTATTGTTGGACAGGAGCCATGCAAACAGCAGCATGGTCAAAAGACCTATAACACTCATCAATCTTTGCATAAAATTACCTTTTGATCTTGGTGAGCCCGATTATGAATAAGGAGTGCAGAAAATAGCTTTCATACCCCTCGTTGTCAAT
>JADFZC010000934.1 GCA_015232735.1 Oligoflexales bacterium
AACCTCGCCCTGAAGGACGAGGTTTCCTTAAACTTGATGAATTTTTTTCTTTTTGGTCCAAACGGATCAAGAAGCAGTGCATTTATTGGGAATGGATTTCCTCACACGGTGCATTGTTCTGGAGCTACATATTACGCTGGGAGCACATGTGGGATGAATTTTGTTTTTTTGTCAGCGTTTTTCTTGTAGTATTGTCTCTTTCCTTTGATTTATTTAAAAAACATTTAAAATCGGAGGGTTATGAACTCAATATCAGGCAAATTATCCATTCTGAAAATGTCGTTGAACATCCTGTCGGCAGCTCTAGGATCAGTCTTTCTGGCCTTTGTGGTTTTGCGCTTTCTTGCGGAAATCCTTATTATGCTCAATATATTCACCATCGACGTTTTAACCTACATTCCCCCTTTAGTTGTAATCATGCTTGCCGTTATCGGTTCCGTGTTTCTTTTTCTTTCCGGAATGAGAAAAGCCGCTTTTATGCAACTAGCTGTTTCATTTTTGATTTTCCTCTTTTTTGGAGACCACTCGCTCGGGACGGCGCTTTTCGGGACAAGAGACGCCCATGCTCATACGCCTGACGAAATCAGGGTTCTGGCGCTAAATGCACAGTGTTACACAAAAGGCGCTGACAAGGTCTTCGCTTTTATCAATGAGGTCAAGGCGGACATAGTCCTTTTGTCGGAGCACGATCCGGAAGATTTAAAAGATCCGGATGCGCTGCTCATCGGGGGATATAAATTTTACGGCAGCCGTGAGGATATGGCCATAATAACAAACCGTCCCGTCATATCCTTCCATGAGGTAGATCTGCCGTCGTACAAGGTATCATTAACAAAATTTAATGATCTGGATACAATGGACAGGAATTTTCACAGGGCGTTCGCACATGCGGTGGTAGATCTGGGAGGCCAGCCGACTCATGTCATCTCCATTCGTTTCATTGCGGGAAGGGGAAAAAGCAACAACCCCCTGGACAACCTTTCATGGGGGAAATACCTTCTTGGCGAGCAGAAAAAGGAGGTCTCTTTTTTTAAGGAGTACGTAAAAAAATTGAGCGGGCCGATTATCTTTGGAGGTGATTTGAATGCGCCGTATGGTTCCACTCCTATCCGGGAATTGAAGGAGATTGGAAAGGATGCGAGGCTTGAGACAAATCTTTTTGGCGGCCTGACCTTCAGAAATGAAAACATTCCGACAATGAGGCTTGACTATATTTACACAGGCTCTCCCCTGGTAAAGCCCGTCAGCGTCGAAATATTGAAGACATTTATATCCGATCATTATCCGGTTTTGGGTACATTTGTCGTTTCGAAGGCTATGTAGAAGTCATCTCATGACTTTGGCCGCCAGGCAGCACGGATCTGGCAGCGAAGTTTACAAAACGGTGAATGGGCAAAGAAGCGACGATGCTGAAAACGGGGGGGTATGAAATGTTTTCAGGTCAGAATTTGAGGTGTGGTCATCATGTCAGGTTTATTATTGATAACAGGTATTGGCATAACGTCTCTTATTCTGATCACGCCTTTTGATTATGATTTCACTTTGTGGATACATGATCACATGCATCCATCTTTTTCCAGCTTCATGGCCAGAAGCGTTTTTGAAGGTGACATGATAGGAGGGGGGGATTTTGGCATCTTTATATACATCGCCGCCTTTATCCTGTTCCTTATCACCATAAAAAAGAGATCCTCACGGGAAACTTTGATAAATGTTTATGCAAAATACCTTCTCTTCACAGGAATTACGATAGGCATCGGCATTGTGCATAATCTTAAAAATGTTATGGGAAGGGCAAGGCCGGGCGATATCCTCGGGTCGGGGAAACCTTTCAGTCCATGGTATGTCTTTGGCCCATATTTGCCATTCAGGGACCATTTCAGCGGCAGTTTTCCAAGCGGTCACACGGCGACCATGTTATGTCTTATCGCTATTGCGTATGTGGTTTACAATCATAATGGTTCGGGAAAATGGAAAGCCTGGGGAATCGTATTGTTCCTGTCAGGGTTTTTTG
>JADFZC010000935.1 GCA_015232735.1 Oligoflexales bacterium
CAACAGAAAGTCCGCATCAGGACGCACAAGTGGCGCAAATACAGGATCTGCAGCTCAGCAGCCATCTGTCGAGTCAGGCAAAAAACAGAGTCCGGCTGCGGGAGATAATAAGTCTGATGATAAAATAGCTTCAGCCGCACAAGCGCCTTCGCCTTCCGCGGGTTCAGGCGGTGAAAAGGATACTGCATTAAAAACACTGGATCCTTCGGCCGGAACCCCGGTCCCTCCTACAGCTTCGCCGGTGGTTTCACCAGTGACTCCGGCTTCCACCCCGTCACCTGCTCCAACTCCGGTGAAAGTTGAGCCTGAGATTTGTCCTTCCAGCAAGAAGATAGCTTTTGTGACATGTGAAATGGGAATGACCATTCAGCCTGGAGCAAACAAGATAGATATGCTTGACTGCGAGAAGGTAAAAGGTACCCCTGACGTTTTGAAAACCTATGATACCATCGTTTATTTCGGAGTCAACAGTCCTCTTACCAGGGCTTTGGAGGTTGAAGTTGAACGTCTCCTGAATGAAAGGCTGATAGCCGGAACAAAGATCATTGTCCTGGCAAACAGTGACAACCACAATCCGCTCGCGGAGTTTTCGAAGACCATATCGGTTGCTTTTCCAAATATGAGTTTTGATTCTCTCACCATTTCCCAGAGAGAGGAAAATACTACGACAAAGGCCTTCGTTGCGGAGAAGTATAAATCTATGAATGTAAGCAAGATGTATTCAACGGACAAGGAGTGGTGCGGCGACCTGTTCTTCGAAAAATTGAATGAATACCTGAGCCCTCTGTACTCGGGAACCTTCCATGCCTATCTAAAGAATACCGCGGCGAGAAAAGGGGTTTTGTTCTATGTGGGCATAGACTACAAGGGGGCAAAAAACATAGATTTCAGCGATCCATTCCTGTCTTCGCACTTTGATCTGAAATGGGACGGCAGCGGCTCACTTGCGAGGGAGTGCGAGCTGGCCTGCAAAAGCACGGTCGGACACGGCATAGGAAAACCCGTAATATATTTCTATCCGAAAAAAGAGAAGACGAAAGTCTCAGTCAGGCTAGATTTCAAAGGCGAGCTTGTAACTACCTATCCAAAATTCGACGAGAAGACAGGTGGATGGGATATTATCGCAAACCCTGATGGAAAGATCACAAGTGCCGCCGACAACCAGGAGTATAGCTACATATTCTGGAATGGCACAAGCTCCGTGTTTCAGCCGGAATTCAAGGAGGGATTTGTTGTAAAAGGAAAAGATACCCGCAAATTCCTTCAGAAAGTGCTTGCCGAGCAGGGTATGAAACCTGCGGAGTATAATGAGATGATTGTCTACTGGCTTCCATATATGGAACATCACTCATATAACCTGATACATTTTGCCGGGGAATCCTATACCGAAGTCGCCAAGATGAAAATTACGCCGGCTCCTGACAGTCTTCTTCGGGTGTTTATGGTCTTCAAGGAGATAAAGGCGCCCATCGAAATCAAGCAGCAGAAATTTGCTCCATTCATGAGAAAGGGCTTTTCCGTTGTTGAGTGGGGGGGAAGCGAAATAAACGGCGACTGGCACGTGATAAAATAGCACTCTGCCTGTGCCAACAATGGACAATGAAAACGATGGATTATTTCACCATTTATCCGTGAGATATTTATAGAGCGGCACCATTTCGATCGCAATCCCTTCGATTGACAGATGTTCTTCCCGATTCATTGTCAAGATCTTGCCAGCACTCAATGAAAGACTTTTGAGACAATGGATCAGGGCATCTCTTTCACGTCGAAACGTCGTTTCGTTCTCCATATCTGAATAACAGACTTGAATAGCCTGATCTGGTTTTCCCATCCTGGTGGTTATAAAGTCTACTTCTGTCCTGTCCTGATAATAGAAAATCTCATGATTACGCCGTCTCAGTTCAAGGTAGACGATGTTTTCGGCTAGTTTACCCATGTCATCCTGCAGCGATCGTGCGTGAATATTCCTCATCCCAGTATCAATCACGTATATTTTTTTGGGATCTCTGG
>JADFZC010000936.1 GCA_015232735.1 Oligoflexales bacterium
GTACCGGGCTTATAAGCAGCGAGATCATCGGGTTTAAAAAGCATGTGGGCGATTTTGTCCATAGGACCAACGGAAGCCTTGTCTCCGACCGGATGGGGAGCGCCACCGCATACGCCCTAAACAATCTGCAGGAGAGGGGTATCCTGTTTGTTGAGGAGCATACGGAACTTTACGAAGGGATGATAATAGGCGAGCACGCCAAGGACAACGACTTGAATGTAAACGGATGCCGCCCGAAAAAGCTTACCAATGTCAGGACAACAAGTTCAGACGGAATCACAATCCTTCAGGGTATAAGAAAAATGAGCCTCGAAGAGTGTATAGAGTGGATCAACGAAGATGAATGGATAGAGGTCACACCCAAAAATATCAGGCTTAGAAAAAAGATACTTCCCTGTAACCAGAGAAGCGTCAGAAGAGACTCCTTTTAATAAATTTTATATTACCAAATTCTTCCCTCATCCGAATTCATATGATATTATCCATCCAAATTAAAAATCACCTCTGGAGACTACGGATGCGGAACAAAAGTTATCTTTACAGACCATTTTTCAATTTCCTTTTTCTGACCGGCATTATCGCCTCCACCTCATCATATTCCCAAACGGACCTTGACTTTTTCTCTGACCAGACGCTGTTCAGAAATATTTTCTACACATACGCGCATGAAAAATACATGGATCAGGACATAAAGGAAATGGTGTTATACCCTCTCAGGGAGTTTGTGACCCCGCCTATGAGCATGAGTGAATCCGGTGATCCCATAGCGGCCTTCTACTCAAAGGAAGAGAGAATGGCGAAGCTGAGACCTGAGATGGCGTATTACAAAAGCCTGGAGACCGGTTTCACACAGCTTGGGGATATAAGCCGCCACGATGCAGTGACAATAATACTGATCCCGGGGATCCTGGGCGAATTCATCGAATACGCCCCTTATGAGGAGGTGCTTTCATCAAAAGCCAATCAAACCGAAGGGTCTTTCCAGTCAACAGTCAATGAAAGGTTGAAGGATGTCTATGACAGCGCCTACAGCCTTCAGCACCTGAAAGAAATCAGGCAGCCGCTTTCAAAACTTCTCAGGACCGGAAGCATCTACGACAAAGACGGAAAGGCGGTTGTTAACCTCATATACATGAACCCGCTTTTTGCCTCACTTGAAACCCTCGGGAAACTGACCGACAATAATGAGATCTATGACCGAAGACTCGACCGCTTCTTTGAAATTATGGGTCCCATGAAAAATTTGTATTTCATGGGATATTCCCAGGGAGCCCTCGTAGCCCTCACATATCTGAACCACCTGAAGGAAAACACCGATTCCCACCCGTGGTCAAACGAAATAAAAGGAATGATCAGCCTTTCCGGCGTCCTGCACGGAACAGCCATAAGCGACACTGCGCTCGATGAAAACGAGCCAAAACATGGTCTCGTCGAAAAGCTGGATAAACTGACAGAGGGACTTGTCGACAGCGCAAATCCAAAGACGATAGCGTCAAACAGCGTGCTGTGGGCGTCATTCCTGGCCGACATGACAGGAGAACTGTCAAAAAAATCCGACCCCGATGCCCTCATTTCAAAAGAAAAAATCAAATCACCCTCATTCAGCCAGAATGCCATTGTCAGAACCATCTACAAAGCTTTCATGAGTCTGGGACTCAATAAACCGATAAGGGACTATCCACAAAACGTCAGGCGCTTCAAAATCTTTTACCAGAAGGTGAGGGAAGGAATGGTCGGCATGTCGACCGAGGCAAGGATGAAATGGTGGAGTGAAAATCAGATACCGGCAGACATCACCTATTATGCCATAAACGGTACGATGGCTGATGCCTACCGCGAAGGCATTGTCTCGCCCCTTATTGACAGCAGGTACCTGGGCCCACAGACAACCGATTATAAATTCCTGAGGGGAAGTTTCTATGATATTTACAACTACACCAAAGTGGACCTGAACGACAGCCAGGTTGCCGTCCACAGGTCCACCTTCTGGCCTGACATGCACATGGCTCTC
>JADFZC010000937.1 GCA_015232735.1 Oligoflexales bacterium
TAAATGTGCGCCCATGGCAGCACGGAAAGACACCTGTATCCTGTCCTGAAATCATAGTTTGCGGCAGCGCTGTGCACATTGAAAAGCACGTTCTTGTGTGTAAGCATGACCCCTTTGGGAACGCCGGTCGTGCCGGACGTGTAAATAAGACTGAACAAATCATAGGGATCGGGATACACCGCCGCAGCAGGATGACTTTTCCCATAATTCATCAGATATTTGAAACTCAGTTCATTTTCTTCAGGCGCTTCAATGTTGATGACGCGCTCCACCTCCGGTATATTGCTTACTATGCGGCTTATCCTAGAATAAATTTCCTCCGAAGCTACAATAAGCACCTTTGTCCCGGAATCTTTCAATATTAAACCGCACTCGTCAAGATTCTGTTTCTCATACATCGGAACAAATACCGCGTTGAGACTCCAGGAGGCGAACGCACAGACAGCCCACTCCCAGCTGTTTTTCGATATTATCGCGATCCTGTCACCGCCTTTCACCCCTATGTACGAAAGCCCCGCTCGGAAACTGTCGACCTTTTCTGCAAACTCGCCATACGTGATCCACTCGTAACCGTTTTTCCCCTTCGTCCCATAGAGAGGGAGATCTTTGAATTTTTCACAGGATTCCTGCTGCAAATCTACAAGATTTCTATATTTAAGCACAGAAGATTTCCCCCTTCCTTAAAAACAGGACTTCCGTCGGGCTATCGAATCTGAAAGATATCTTCCGATGTATTATATCCGGTTCCCTGATATTGTTCCCCCGGTTTTTTTATCCATTTCCAAAAAAAATCATCTAATATTCATTTATACTGAAAGGTTCTGTCCTTAACTCATGCTGTCTTCACATTGTCCAGGTCATCCAGTTTGAAAAGGGATATTTCCCCGATTCCCCGGAGGTCGAAAACACCTGCTTTCGACCATCCGCCCACGGTGATATAATCCCTCACAGATGAAGAAAAGAATATTCTCCCCGGAGTTGCCAGCTGCTCTATTCTTGATGCCATATTTACGACAGGCCCTATAACCGTATATTCGGAACGCTTCTCGCCACCAAACGATCCAACTATCCCGCTTCCCCTGTGAATGCCTATTCTCATGGAAAATTCCAGATTATGGTTTTCATGCCAGGAACGGTTGAGGTTTTTCAGTGCGGCCTGCATGGCGATCGCGCATTTTATTGCCCGTTCCACCTGGATTTCAGATGTCTGCGCTTCCGGTGCCCCGAATACCACCATTATTCCATCACCAGTAAACTTGTCTATGGTTCCATCAAATTCGAATATCACTCTTGTCATGCAGTCAAAAAATTCATTCAGGACTATGGAACTGATATACGCGCCAAGATCCTCAGCCTTGCTCGCAAATCCGAAAAGGTCTGTGAACAGGATGGTAATATCCATGCTCTTTGGCTTGTCATCAATGGTCTTTCTGCCTGACACTATGTCATCAACGAGTTTATGCGGAAGAAACCTCTTCAGGACATTCTCCGTCAGATTCCTATTTAATTCCCTGATCCTGTCCTCGCCTTCCTTGAGATGGATAAGATTTTCGACAGTCGTTAAAAGCTCAATTTCATTAAACGGTTTGGCCAGGTAGGCATGGGCTCCCTTTCCAATGCCTTCCATTTTGCTTTCCTCGTCGCTTTTCGCAGTCAGAAGAATCGTCGGTACAGACTTGAGATCGTCGCAACCCAGCATTTGTTCGATGACTTCAGGACCGGAAAGTTTTGGCATCATCCAGTCTATGATGACAAGGTCAGGCTTGTGCCTCTTCATCTTTTGAAGACCGATTTCGCCATTTGAAGCCGTCATAAAGCGATATGATTTTGTTTTCAATGATCTGACTATGAGATTCCTCATATCCTTTATATCGTCCATGACAAGAATGAGCTTCCCGTTGCCGGACAGGTTTTCTTCATCCTCTTCGTCAGTTCCGGCATTTTCGATTCCACCCATATGCCACTTTTTGGGCTGATAATTTTCATAATCGGCAAGACTTAATGATGTTTT
>JADFZC010000938.1 GCA_015232735.1 Oligoflexales bacterium
TTTTTAACTGGGGGGAACTATACTGCTTATATACCTAAGGAATCTAAGGTATACAAGTTGTCAGACTATTCTTGAGAGCCTACTAAGAGTTCCTTATCTCTTCTGCTTAATTGTTTGATTTTGTTCTCTCGTTTAAGGGCAGAACTTCTGGATTTTTTTGACCCACTCCCTCGTAATGACCGTTGAATTTTCCATATCGAGACCGTTCACGCCGTTTCTGGCCGCCGCGTCTATATAGGTTTGAAGCTCCGCGTCGCTTCTCACGTCGGGCCATTTTCCAGGAAATTCAACAAAGGTCGTAAGGTAATAGGCGCTGTATCCGGGAAGCCTGTTTTTGAGACTGTTTATAAATTTATGATCAAAGCAGATGAATGTGATTTTCTCCGGCGCAACCTTTTCCGCTTTCATAAGGTTTTCAAGTTCGTCGATCACCCGCGGATCGGAGCCAAGGTTGGTATCGCCGCTTTTTATTTCTATGTAAAGGTGTTTTCCCTCAGGTATGGCTCTGAGGACGTCCAGAAGAAGAGGAATTTTTACGCCTTTCCACTTTTCGCTCTTCCAGCTTCCGACGTCAAGATCTTTAAGCTCATGCCAGTCGGTCTTCTCGACTATAAGGTCTACCCCGCCCAAAGCTGTTCGTTTGGTTGAATCATCGTGCATAAGCACAAGCTTTCCGTCGCGCGTGCGTATGATATCGCACTCGGCGCCATAAGCCCCCTGCTCCCATGCCAGTTTCAAAGACTCAAGTGTATTTTCGGGAGCATCCTCAGAGGCTCCCCTGTGTCCTATTATCTTCATTAAATAACCCTTCTTACAAATATAACCGTTTTGCCTTTCCAAGGCGCATTCATTCAATGCAGCTGCATAATTCTAACAATATTATACAATAATACCGGCGATCTTCCTAATTCACGAAAAACTTGATTTTTGACAGACCTTTGCCGTGAATGTCCGCACAATCTTATAAAAAACCAAAAATTAGCCTCAAATTCTCTGCATAATCCAACTGATATCAACATATTAAAAATATTGAATCCGATCGCCTCAATTCTTACTTTTTTGTAACAAAAAAAAATTGTGCCTGAATTACCGTTATTTTTTCGAACGCTAGAATATATTTCCGTTTCGATTGAACCATGCACCGAATTATGGAGTACTCTGTTTTGAGAGATCCCGACTTATGAGACTTGAGGACAGAGAATCAAATACCGGTGACACGGTTGTTCACCGCCAAATACCAGATAACAAATCGGAGAATTAGAGATGAGACTTTTAAAAAACGCGACCAGAGAAGTATTTGCTGTAATGACACTGTCAATCTGCCTTTCCTGCGGCACTGACAAAAACACCACTGACGGGAGCCAGAGTTCCGACCAGACCGCAAACCAGGCTGACGCAACAAGCAATAACCAAATGCTTGCCGAACTTGGGCTTGATGAAAACGGAAATCCAGTGATAGGTCCAAACGAGGCGGACAAAAATCACAGGCCGCCTTTCAGCGACGAGGTGATACAGGGACTGTCAGATGCAGCAAAGGCGACATTCCAAACCGTGGAAAACAATCTCAAGGATCTGAATGCACAGCGAGAGCAGATATGCCCCCGCGATTTTTCATTACGGGATAAAATCGGATCCGAGATCAAAGCCGTTCATGGCGATGCATCACTTTCCAATACCCAGAAACGCCAGAAAACAGCGGAAATCATATCCGCATATAAAGATCAGATCAAAGCAGAACGGACAAACTTTAAAAATTGCCTGGACACAAACAGCGCAGCCTTGAAAGTCATTGACGATAAAGCCCGTACCATAACAAAATCCTGCCTGTTCACTTTCTCGGGCAGAAAAGAGGGAATGCCGGGGGGAGCGCCAGTGCCGCAGGGAAAACCGCAGGTCATTCCATATGAGGATCAAACTTCCAGTAGCGCTTCAGCTTCATTTGAGGGTACCGGCACATCATCGCAGGCAGGCGCAGGCGCTCAGGGAAACAATACAGGTGCAGGTCATCCGA
>JADFZC010000077.1:0-1098 GCA_015232735.1 Oligoflexales bacterium
TGTTGTATTTTCCCAGAGGGGATAACCATGTCAAAATCAAATGGTCCACCTTTTGCAGGAATATCAGCGTTGATAAATACTTCTTTTAAACAGTCACTGACGCGAAATACACCGGTGACTAATTAACTGGTATTTTAAATTTCAGCATAAAAGGGTAGGTAAACAATATGAGAATAAAACCGTCATTATTAATATTATTTATTTTTCTTTCAACTGTCACCTTGACAAATTGTATACCGCGCACCAAAAGCTGGCTTAGCGCCAATGATGGAAACAACACCGTCATCGTTGCAGCATTCGGAGGCTATTTAAGCTGCTCTGATGGTAATCTCTGGGGCGCTTCTTTTATAGGCAAAGTAAACGATATTGAAGGTGCCGTAAAAGCTCAGGGTAAAAATTTTCAAAGAATCCTATCTTGTTATGATAGTTCTGAAACAGTCCATTATTCTTTGGCCGGTTCTAACAGCGTGGGTGCAGGTTCGGTGGATAGTTTCCTTGGTGCAGCTTCCGGTTCACTGGGGGCATTTGCCGGATCAAGCCTATACGTCATAGGCCATTCTTATGGCGGATGGACAACAATGCGATTTGTTGCCGAACAGGGCCTTGCAGGCATGAGAGTCAAAGCTCTTTCGACAGTTGATCCAATCAGCAAAACAAATTGTCAACCTTCGAGAGCCGCTGAAAGTGGAGCGATGACAGCCATGTATGGTAACAGCGATGGACCTTGCACTCAATTTCCATCAGATGCCAATACAGGTGGAGTAAAAGGAAAAACAGATTTCTGGGCAAATTATTATCAGACAGAATATAAACCACTTCATTCAGGTTCAGCCCCGGGAGCCGATAAAAATGAACAAAAAAGTTATGGAAAGACAGATATTTTTGACGCCAACAATTCTCACGTATTAATTTGGAACGATGGAGTAATTTGGGGTGAGTTTAAAGACAAGGTTCTAAACACATCTGGAGGGGGGAACAGTAATCCAGGAAGCTCATCGCCGGCAGCAGGGGGTTCTGCAACAAAGGATCAGTGCAAGGCCAATGGCATGAGCAATGACGGCGTTTTATGCACCGACATAGGTATAACCGAGGGACAGC
>JADFZC010000077.1:1198-9493 GCA_015232735.1 Oligoflexales bacterium
GGGGGAACAATCAATGGACATGCGAAGGCGGATGCGGAAAATGGTTAAGCGCCACATGTATCAATCAGCCTGGCGCTACATCGCCGGCAGCAGGGGGTTCTGCAACAAAGGATCAGTGCAAGGCCAGAGGCATGAGCAATGACGGCGTTTTATGCACCGACATAGGTATAACCGAGGGACAGCAGAAATGCTGGGGGAACAATCAATGGACATGCGAAGGCGGATGCGGAAAATGGTTAAGCGCCACTTGCCAGCAAGGACAAGGTTCCGCTTGGTGGCGTAATTTTGGTTTTTGATAATTCTGACCGGTTATCGACCCATGCCAAAAGATCTTAATCAGAAAATCAGGGGCTGACAACAGTAGGCTGAAAAAATAGTAAAACATATCATTTCAAGGAGTTAAGACATATATTTCAATAATGATTGCCCTACTTGAATCATCATATATTTCCACAGATTATCCGTTCAGCACAAGAAAAGCCCAATGGTCCTCCGATAGCAGTGGATGATGTCTTCTGTTCATTTGGGAGGTTTATATGTTTTTATCGATCAGTGAAGCCGCCAATCTTATAGGAGTTTCAATTTCAACAATGAGGGCATGGGATCATCAAGGATTCTTGAAGGCAAGCTTTCGTACCAGCGGTGGGCATAGGCGTTATTCACAGTCATTGTTACTTGGAAAATTTGGTCAGATACTCGCAAAGGAGCAGAGGTTGGTTCTGGCATATGCTCGTGTGTCGAGCTTTGACCAAAAATCCGACCTCGATCGACAAAAAGAGCGGTTAGTAAAACATTGTAAAAACGAATCAGCACCTTTTGAAGTGATCGCTGATCTTGGTTCTGGGCTCAATTACAAAAAGCGGGGATTAAAGAAGCTCCTGTACCTTCTTTTAAGTGGCAGGGTGAGTAAAATAGTCATGACACATAAGGACCGTCTGCTGAGATTTGGCAGTGAGATTATATTTTACCTATGCACATTTTTTGGAACTCAAGTCGAACTCATCGAGGCAGATAAAAACCTTTCCGATAACGAAAGGTTGGCACATGATGTGGTCGAACTCATCACCGTGTTTTCTTCAAGGCTCTATGGAAAACGGGCTCACCAAAATAAAAAGTCAAGTGAAGAAAAAAAAGTCAGTGGATGACATCTTTCAGGAAATCTGAAAAGAATATGGAAATTTTCTTAAGAAATGACTATCACTTTCGCATGGAGGACATAGCAATGGAATCTGTGCTTAAAATGAAGCTCTATCTTGATAGTAAGGCCCAAAGGATTCTTGATGGTCAATCGAAGATTTTAAATTGGCTTTATAATCACTTGTTGGAAGAAGCTCATGATCTGCGCGCTCGTTACCAGGAGGATCGTGATCCCATAACCGGGCAGACATTATATGGAAAGAGAGGGTTACGTAATCTCATCCCCACTTTAAAGCAAAAATTCCTTTTTTTAAAAACCGTTCATTCATCTCCACTGAAAAATGCAGCGTTAAGATTAGGTGAAAGCATAACCGCCTATCAAAAGAGTCGCAAAGGCAAACGAAAGGGCAAAAAATGCGGGTGGCCAAAATTTCGAAGTCAAAAACGAAAGTTTTTTTCTCTGCTTTATGATGAGCCAGGAAAAGGGTTTAAAGTTGATGGGAAATCACTTCGCATCTCCCTTGGTCGTGATGCCGATGGGACAAGACTCCACCTCGAAGGAGTACTCGAACGGTCCCTCGATGATTTTAAGGAAAGAGAAATCAGAAATCTTCGTTTAACGAGCGAGTGTGGTGAATACTTCGCTATTTTTACTGTAAAAGAGCCAGAACCGGCTAAAAAACCGCCACAAAAAGTGATTGCCCTCGATCCCAATCACAAAAATCTTGCTTATGGCGTTGGTAGTGACGAGAAGGCATACGAATTTAAAAATCCATGGTTCTTGAAAAAATTGCAAGTTCGTATCGATCAGGTCAAAAGCCGACGGGATCACACTCTGCGTAAGTCGGTGAAAATCGAACGGGAGGATGGCCGCAGCTTCTTTTTGCACTCACGACGCTGGAATTATTTTAATAAGAAGCTTGAAAACCTGTATAGGGTGAGACGAGAACAAACAAAGACCTATCTCTATACGGTGAGTCATTTTCTTTGCTGCAATTATGATGTCATATCTATCGGTGATTATATCCCACGGGGAGGAGGTATTTCAAAGGGGATGCGCCGCGCGATGAACAATGAATCCCTCATTGGTCGTTTTAAGGAAATCCTGTCCTGGGTCGCCACCAAATCGGGAAAATACTACATGGAATGGGAAGAAAAGGGATCAACTCGAACTTGCTATCACTGTGGCCATGTTATTGAAGGTGGTATCTCGCCTGACATTCGGATTTGGCAATGTCCGAATGAGGGATGTCAAAAAGTTAACTATCGCGATGAGAATGCAGCTCTCAATGGTTTGAAAGTAACCTATAAAAATTTCAAGTCCCCTGGCTCAGGGCATTTTGTTTTACCGGATCATATACCCGATAAAATGAGGTGGGCTTTGCGGTATAATGGTTTAGGGCTTCAGTCTCGGCTGATCCCGGGGATCGTTATGGGATAGTCATGTGGCTATCAGCTGTGAAGAAATTAAATCCGGATCGTGATAGGTCTGGAGCCTGGTCTGTTATAACATATTGAAATAATATGTTTTGATAGGTTTGGTAGAGCGGAAGGTACTCCTCTGGTAACGATTTTTTTCCTTTTGAAGCCTCATCTGTTCAAAACATGGGTACAAACTTATTGAAGCTGTTGATAAGTATAAAATCTCACTTTACACTACAGGCAGCGGCCTGAATTCGTCACACAAAATTTGACAATTCAAATTACCATTTTTTGTCGAAGAGACACCACTCTAATGTCTCCTGCAAGTTTCTTGGCAGTAATAATCCTTCTAATAATACTGCCAATCTGAAGGCCTGAGTAAAAACTTAGAGTGACGTCATGAAAGGAGGAATCGATGATCTTATTTAACCCGCTTTCAAAAAAACTGGCAATGAATGGACTTAATTTGTCGCTCCCATAATCGTCATTAAGAGGACTTATGAGTTCAATCACATTCTTCAAAGCGTTTTCCATTGCTTCTGTATAGTGATGGTTGCCTTTTTTAATAAGACCAAGTTCAGTCAATACAACATACAACTGCTGCGGGTTTCGTAGAACAATAACCCTCATGAGTTGCACAATTTTATTTACTTGATCATTACTGAGACATCGATGAAATCCGAAATCCAGGCAAATAATTTTACCGGAAGTAAACAAAAAGTTCATCGGATGATGATCAATTTGAACAATATGACACCTAGTATACAACAATACTTGAAAATTTTCCAAATCATTCAAGACACGAATGGCATCTTCAACGCTGCATGCTTCCAAATATTCATAGAAATTCAAGCCATGCATCAATTCCGTAACCATAACCCTCTTGGTTGTGTATTCTTCATATACCTTTGGGATCTCAAACTGAGGCTGGTCTTTCAAGCTTTCTCGCAAATGTTTATACAATTCGGCTTCCTTTACAAAATCCAATTCCTCTGAGAAAGATTGGGCGAGCAATTCTGTAAATTCTGACATATCAAGATTGGGCGTGACCCATTTTAATAGTAAATAAATCCTCTTTATAAACCAAATATCATGCTGAGCCGCTTTTTCAAAATTAGGATATTGGATCTTTACAGCAACATCTTCACCATTTTTGAGTTTCGCTCTATAGACTTGTGATACACTTCCAATAGCGATTGGTTTATCTTCAAAAAAAGCAAAAACTTCCTGAATTTTCCGTCCGGTTTCCTTGGCAAATAGAGCTATAAACGGTTCTGAGTCGAGAGCAGGGCCAGACCATAGCTTATTTTGAAAAATTTTTACGGTCTCAGTTGGCAAATTGCAAAAGTGAAAAAAAAGTTGTCCCGCCTTTTGCATAGGTCCCCTAAGCCTGTCGCTACTGTAACGCTGAATCAAGGTTGCTATTTCGGCTAAAAATTCATCCCTATAACGTTCGCGATCTCCCCTATCAAGACAATTTTTCACAGTCATCCGCGAATATACAAGAAACATTTTTGTGAGCAATGAACCAAGGGCCAGAGTACGTTCAATGCCACTCTTCAAACTGGAATGAGAAACTGATTTCATCCTCTGCCCAGTGATTACCGGCAATGGCACAGTCACATCCTTCAACAGGCCAAACGGATAAGCTTCTGTCCCTAAAGTGAGCGAAGCGCACCTTTGTTGATATTCACTCATTAAAAATAGGAGCATTCGATGTTGATTATTGCGAAAAAGCCAGCGAATGGCAGCCGCAAATAGAAGGATGAGATACTCAGAGGATTTCATTGACCGCGTCTCTTCAAGAAGTCCTCCAAGCTTTTTTAATTTGGCATAAATCACATCATCAGAACGATTACAATATTCAATGACATCAAGAAAACGCAACAGGATATCAATGTCATCCTGGCTTTCATCATCGTCATTTTCCATTTTCCTGATCGAACTATAACGATTCAAACGGTCAATGCCTTCCTTGGTCTTGGCGGCATACACCCATAATGAGGCTATGATCACGTTTTTCACGTTTTTTTTCATAAAACGATCCTGCAAGGCGGCAATCAAACCTGTTATGCTCGTTTCCCTCTGCGCTTCAATAAAGTGTTTTTGCCAAGTTATCTCTCTAAGTTTAGCAGGAGAAAAGCCATCATGATTGGAGATCTCATCACAGATATCGCTAGCATGCTGAAGTTTACCCAAAATTCTCAAACATTTGATGATATAAAGACGTGTCACGAATAGATCATTTTCATCTCTGGCCAGCATCTCCGCACTAAAGAAGTGTTCCAGACTCCAATAAACATTACCCATGGTGTAGAGATAACGTGCAGTTGCAAAGACCTCATCAAAATCAGACTTGCTGTCTTTACGATCATAGAAGATCTTGGTCATATGACCCGAAAACGCATGATTCAATATTGAAAGCCAGAATAAATCACGATCATGATATAATCGGGCCTTGGCTCTATAAAGGCGGCCAAACAAATGGCTGTTTCGTGATTGATTCGGCCTCACGCCCAGTTTATGCAACGCGTGCTCGGCAATGATAACGAGCTGTTCAATACTATCATTTTTCAGATCACTGCTATCTCTACTGTTTTCCAGCAGCCAAATAATACAAAAATAAAGATAGGCGGGATTGGAGCTTTGATCGTTTGATTCCGTAATCTGGTTGAAGCAATACTTGAATGCCGTGTCGAATCCCTGTTCTTTTAAAAATATGTTGATTTTCATAAGAAGCTCAGATTCAATTTTCTGCAACTGTTCCGCCGTAAGACGCATAACCAACCTTTCAAAAACAGATGGTTTTCTTGAAGACCATATTTTTTTATAATAATATCATTTTTTTGTTTTCTTAGCTCTTTTAAAATCTATATTTGGGTATCCCCTCAGTAAAAAATTTTGGTCGCTTTCTTTAACCTCCCTAAAAGAGCCGCACCCAAATTATTTCCGGCCATAGGCAAACTATTCCCATCATCCCCGCCTGCCCGTCCATTAATTTTCCGCGCATCCGGCCGAATAGTGAAACAGTCTGAAGTTTTTTTTCAGGGATTTTTCACCTGCAGAAAAAAACTTTTCCAAAGAGATGAACGGTATGACAAAAAAGAAAGAAAAAACTGAGAACAACAAGCCCAAGGCTACCCGGCCGAATCTCAAGATTGTCTCAAACAAACCCGAGACTCAAAAATCGAAGAGCGAATTTGTCACGCTCATGACCAGGTTCTGCGACCAGCTGGACCGTGAGATTGAAAATATATTAAACTCCTAGAAGCCTCTCCATAAAGCCGTCTTCCGGCAAAATAACGGACTTTCTTCCGACGGATATGACCCACAGCTGGTGAATGGCCCGTGTGACTGCAACGTGAAGGGTTCTTCTGTCGGAAGGCGTATCCTGGTACCTCGATGCGTTGGCGTCAGGAATTATAACATAATCAAATTCAAGTCCCCTGACCTGGGAAACATCGGTCAAGTCTATACCGGGCTTGAAAGAGAATTCACCGTCGCTGGTCAACCTTATTTTCGGCACGCTTTCAAGCCTTTTGTACAGTATCTCGGCAAATTTCAAATCCCTGCAGATGACAGCGATTGAGGCAAGAGGTTCATCCGAAACAAGGTTCGCAAGCGCCTCTGAAAGAAATATGGCCGCATGGCCGTCTGTCGGGAAAAAAGAGCACGTGACTGGCTCTCCTTCCTTGATGACCCGGGGCAGTTCCTTTGGAGCCATATCGCCAAGAATGGCATGTGCAAAATATGCCACCTGCCTCGTGGACCTGTATATTGTGGTAAGATGGTTGGTCTGAACCCCATCGATCTTAAGATATGTAAGAAGCGATTCCCATGATTTGAAGGTCGTCGAAGGATCTATCTGCTGAGCGGCGTCACCAGCCAGGGTAACCGAGGCATTCTCCTTCAGCGTTTTTCCGAGGACTGAAAGCTCTATCGGGGCCAGGTCCTGTGCCTCGTCTATCACCATGTGGCTATAGAGATTCTGCTTTGCCAGTCTGGAGTGGACGGGGCCCATCTTGAAATCCTGAAGTTCCAAAAGAACCGCGAAATCCTCGACATCGATCGTATCGGCAAGTTCATCCTGAGACTCGTCATCCTTCAGCGACCTGCCATCGGCCATTTCAAGTTTGTGGTCGTCTATGCCCGAATAAAGAGTCTTTCTGGAATCCTTTAACTGGTCCGCCGAGTGACTGAGAAGAATATTGATCATTTTGTTTGAAAAGACATCCCCCGCACTGCTCACGACTGTCTCAATAAGTTTCTTGTTTGAAAAGAGATCTATCCTGTCGCTCACTAGGTCGAGAACATGGTTCTCCATATCCCTGTAAAATCCTCTTATCCTCTTTTCGACACCTGTCTCGCCCTCACCCCCTCTCCCGCGGATTTTGGCGAGATGGCTTTTCTGTGCCTGCCTTACCCTCTCAAGGATCGGGGTTTCATGATTCCCTGTGAGAACAGCCGCAATATCATCGACATCTGAAAACTTCGATTTCAGCGATTTTGAGACAGACTCGGCCTGATTCCTTGCAAGAAGCTCAAAGGCGGTCTTTATAGCGGGATGCCTCTTGTACTTCGTCACCATCGGGGGCGTTGAATCACAAACCTTCCTGGGAAGTCCGCGGATAAGTGAATGCGCCTGCCTTTCAACCCAGTTGTCAAAAGTCAGTACCGTAACCCTTTTAAGACCGAGGGAATCGAGAAGTTTCCTGGAAAGGCGGACAAGGCCCTCTTCGGGTACTATTACAATAATACTCTCCTGTGAATATATGCCGGGATGGGTATAAACAAGCGACGCAATCCTGTGAAGCGCGACTGTGGTTTTTCCGCATCCAGCACCGCCCAGGATAAGCAGCGGTACGTCATGATCAGAAGTGAGAAGATCATATTGATCCCTGTCAAGAAGGGCCGCAACATCGGGAGACATGAGCCCGGATTTCCCGGTTCCTATGAATTTTCCCCTGTTGGCGGTTCCCTGACCTCCTTTCAGCGTCGGGACCATAATGGAAGTGTCATGATCCCATATTCCCTCATCATTTTTCCTGAAACTTCCCTGATGTGTCGATATATGGACAAGTTCAGAGTTCCTTATCGTAAGGATATTTCTTTCAACAAGCGTTCCCCTTGCAATCCTTCCGGGCAGCTTCTCCTCATATTCATCACCCTGACGGTAGTTGAAAAATATCCTCGACACCGGAGCATGGCGCCAATCGATAATGGGAATGTCGCCGTCCAGAAAAGTCACATACCCGAGGAGGATGTCCCTGGTTTTTTTCCCCTCGACAAGCCGCATATGGGCAAAATAGGGCGAGCCGAAATCAGGCAGGCCAAGCTCGGTATGCGAATCTATAAGCGCCCTGCTCGAATTCATCTGATCGAAAATGGCAGGAAGATCCGCTTCCTTTGCCCTTCCGGCCTCATCCCTCAGGGCGCTCAGCCGTTCCATCACCTTATGGAGATTTAATTTCTTCTTCTGTCCGGCCCTTTTGATATCCTCAAGCACTCCTGAAAGGATCTTTTCATGCTCCTCTATGAACAGAGCTTCCTCCCCCGTCAATTTCCTTTCGGCGCACATTGTTTTAAAACATCCTTTCCGATCTGCAGAGTAGCAGGAGTTAGTAGCTGGCGCAAAAAGCGCCAGCTATGAATCCTGGCAAGCGAAGCTTGCTTAGGATCTGTTTGAAATATGCTGAAATTTCGTGAAGATCCTATACTCGCTGCGCTCGTCAGGAT
>JADFZC010000939.1 GCA_015232735.1 Oligoflexales bacterium
GTTTTCCTTTGGAGCATGCCGAAACGGAAGAGAGGAATAGCGAGATTTGCGTGATAACCATCAATGTCTTGATGATGCGGCAATTTGCTATATCAATAGCCCGCCGCTTATATTCAGTATCTGCCCTGTTATATAGTCAGATCGTGATGACGCGAGAAAAAGCGCGCCGTTTGAAATATCCCGGACGGTCTCGAAACGCTTCAGCCCGGTGTATTTAAGCACATCCCGGTTTTTTTTCTTGATGTCATCCAATATTGCATCCTCAAACTGCATGAGACCGAAAGAGATGCAGTTGACTGTAATTCCGTAACCGAGCAGTTCCCGGCTCAGGCTTTTGCAAAATCCGATGATGCCGGTGCCCAGTGTCGAAACTGAGGACAGATGTTCGGCGCCGCTGAGTCCGGCACACGAAGTTATAAAGATAACGCGGCCATTCTTTCTCTCCACCATTCCCTTGATGGCGGCTTTTGTCAGAAAGCATGCAGTTTTCAGCTGACCTATGACCTCAATCTTCCACGTCTCGGGAGAAATTTGAAGAAAGCTGCCAGGGGGAAAGGATTGATGCGAAAATACCAGGATATCGACATTATTGAAATCGAAAGGGGTATCATCGGCTTTAACAAGCTCGCCTGGATTTGACAGAGATCCCTTCAGCAGATTTATTGAATCGTCAAGGTGTTCATCGCCGCTCCCCCTGATGTCATGCCTCTCGACAAAAAGGTAAACACCCGCCCCTTCGCGGCTGAACGATAAAGCCAGATCGGCTCCAAGTATCCACTCGCCAGCGATGATCAGAGCATTTTTCCCGCCCAGACTCAAATCCATGTGATTATCCCCCCATTTCCCTCTGCTAAAAATACCATGTAACCTCTCCTCCTGAAATGGTGATAACCTCGCCTGTAATGTGATCGGACAGGGATGAGCAGAGAAAGAAAACCGCATCGGCGACATCCTCGGGCCGTCCGAATCTCGAAAGCGGCGTGATGGCTTCATGCAGCTTCCTCTGGCCAGACGACAGATCTTCGGATAATCCGCCCTCGATCATGCCAGGCGTAAGCGCATTGACATAGATCCTGTCAGGACCGAATTCACGGGCGAGCGATCTGGTCAGGCCGATAAGCGCGCCTTTTGATGCACCGTAGTTGGTTCTGGCTCTCATGCCGCAAATACCGGTGGTGGATGACATGTTCACAATCTTTCCGGTCCCGGCTCTGATCATATGTGGAATTACCGCCTTGAGGCAGTGGAAGGCGCCTGTGAGGTTGATATCGATGATGTTGTCCCAGCGCTCCTCTGTCATGAGCGTGAGGTACTGGTCGCTGGCCGTTCCCGCGTTATTGACAAGAATATCGATATTTGGCCATCGTCCAATCACTTGATCGACCATGGCATTAACTTCGGAAGCTTCTCTGAGATCCGAGGAAATGAGCATTGTCCCTATGCCGAACTTTTCTTTCAGTGAACTGCTCAGACTCTGAGCCGACTTAAGATTTTTATGATAATGAATGGCAATGTTGGAACCCTGTGAGGCAAGCTTGAACGCTATCGCCCTTCCGATCGCTCCGGAACATCCCGTTACGAGCGCGCTCTTTCCATCCAGTTCCTTCATTGTTCCTCCCCCTTGAAGATTTTTCATTGTTTGCACAGAACCATTTTATTTTACCAAAAATCAGCTTTTACAGCTTCATTATTTCCGAGTTCGATGACTTTCGCCTTTGCATCCAGGAGTGGAATGATATTTCCATAAAAATATCTCGCGCTGGCTATCTTCCCTTTCAGAAAGACCGCCCGATCGCTGTCTTCGTCTTTGGACTCAAGCTCTGAATCAGCGATGACAGCGGCTTCAAGCAGCAGCCATCCAATCGTGACTTCAGCCATGATCTCAAGAAATCTGGTGGCAAAGGAGAAAAGCTGCTCCTGTTTTCTCTCCTTGATCCAGGTGCCAAACAGGCTGAGAAGTCTCCTGACCACGCGGGTGGCCTCGGCAAGACTTCCGGCTTCTGCCTC
>JADFZC010000940.1 GCA_015232735.1 Oligoflexales bacterium
GTCGTCGGGCGATCCTCATTTACCAGCATGTAAACTCTGGTCGCCCTCCTCGTGGCGCCTTGACTTAGACCTTTTCGTCCAGGGTCTAAGCCGATTTCATATTATTTCATAGGCTGGCATCCACCATGAGATCGGATATCTGCCTTGTAAACTTCATTGGATTTTCAATAGTGGACCCTTCGTTCAAAAGAGCCTGATTATAGAGAATCTCCGCCCAAACCTTTTGCTTTTCAGCAGAAGCGGCCAGCATCTTATCGAATATGGGATGATCCGGGTTGATCTCCAAGATCCGTTTTGTCTTCGGCATCTTCTTGCCCATGGACTCCATCAGTTTCTCCATATATGCCGACGGATCGTCAGTTCCCGATACAAGACAGACCGGCGAATCGATCAATCTGTCGGAGAGTTTGACCTCCTTGACCGTTTCATCAAGCGCCTTCTGGATCGTTTCGAGAAGTGACTTGAACTTCTCCTCCTTGGTTTTCAGCTCATCATGTCTTTTCTTCTTCTCTTCGTCCGTGTCAATCTCAAGTTTTTCCTGGGTTATTGAAACAAGGTTTTTCCCGCCAAATTCAGTCATGCTTCTTACGACAAACTCGTCAACCGGATCTATCAGGAAAAGAACCTCATATCCCTTCTGCTTGAGCTTCTCAAGATACGGACTTGAACTGATGTGGTTCAGCGATTCACCCGTTATATAGTAAATATCCTTTTGATCGGGCTTCATGCGGCCGACATATTCCTCAAGAGTGGTGAGTTTGTCGGTGGCGTTTGAATGGAAAAGTGAAACCTTCTCGATTTTATCCTTGTTGGAATAATCCGAGCAAATCCCCTCCTTGAGAGTGGATCCGAATATGTTCCAGAATTTCTCGTATGTCTCCCTGTTCTTTTCGAGCATCGTCTTGAAGTGCTTGAGCAGTTTACCGACGAGCGCTTTTTTGATCTGTAAAATCTGGCGGTCCTTCTGAAGAATTTCCCTCGAAATATTGAGAGGAAGGTCGCTGCTATCGACAACACCTTTCACAAACCTCATGTATATCGGCATGAGATCCTCGCAATTGGCGGTGATAAACACGCGCTTGATGTACAGGCTCGGCCCAATCTTGGATTCCCTCTGATTGTAATCCATGGGAACTGTCGACGGGATATAAAGAAGCGCCGAAAACTCATTTGTCCCCTCCGCCTGAAAATGTATGGTCTCAAGGGGCGCCATCCAATCCATCGCTATGTGCTTGTAAAACTCTTCGTACTCCTCCTTTGTTACCTCGCTGGGATTCTTAAGCCAGATGGCCTTTTGGCTGTTGAGGGTTTCATCCTTTATGACGTTTACTGTTTCGTCCTTGATCACCACTCCCTTCTCGTCCTTTTTCGGCTCAGACCTTGAAACCTTCATTTTTATAGGAAAAGCTATGTAGTCGGAGTACTTTTTCACAGTCGACCTGAGCGTCCATTCATCAGAGAAATCCTGATATGAATCGTCATCCTTGAACTCCTTGAGGTAAAGAGTGACCGATGTCCCGTGGCCTTCGCTTCTCGGGGCATCCTCAACCGTGTAGGAACCGTCTCCCGTCGACTCCCATACGGTTCCCATGTCGGTTCCGACCTTCTGCGTATGGACGATGACTTTGTTTGATACCATGAACGCCGAATAGAAACCGACCCCAAACTGCCCGATAAGTTCGGGAGCCGCCTTTATCGCCTTTGCCCTCTCGAAAAACTTCTTTGTTCCAGAATGGGCTATTGTACCAATATTTTCAATTATTTCGTCATGCGTCATACCGATGCCGTTATCCGAGACGACAAGCATCTTTTTCTCTTTGTCAGCCGCAATCCTAATATGTCTTTCCTCGTCGGTGGTTTTAAGCTCTTTATTGGCAAGTTCCTCGTACCTGAGTTTGTCGAGGGCATCTGAGGCGTTTGAAATGAGCTCCCTCAGGAATATCTCCCGGTTTGAGTAAAGAGAATGGACCATCAAATCCAAAAGTTCCTTAACCTCTGCTTGAAATT
>JADFZC010000941.1 GCA_015232735.1 Oligoflexales bacterium
AGTTTTGCATAAGGGAGATCCCTTGATTCCCACATTTTTGAAAGCAGTATAAATGTGTTTTCACAAAGAACCGCATATTCCTTGGATTCCTTTTTTGCCCAGAAATCTTCAAGATTTAACATCCATTTGTAATGAATCTCATGTTCATCGGTACTTACAATTCTATTGATAAAAAGTCTATGTTTAGGTGAAGCGCTGTCTTTCCAGGCTCTCTTTTGCATTATCTCCGAAAGCCTGATGTTCAGTTGTTTCCACTTTTTATCACTGCTTCCGGTAGCAACCTCTGAAACCATTACCACCTTTCGCAGGGCAGCCTCATCAGTTTCTTCCAAATCCTTAAATCCGTCCCAAAACTCGACTGCCTTTTCAGACATGTTAAGATCGACATATGCACTGAAAAGCTTTCTTCTTTCCGAACTTGTCAGGTTTTTAAATAGCGTGTTTCTATTCTTTTCAAAAAAATCAACCGCAAGATATATTTCGCCTTTCGAAAAGTATTCCTCCAGTTTTGATCCCTGAACGGAAATTACTGCGCCTTTTAAATCCTTTAAAAATCTTGACCTTGGATACTCCTCTGCAAATTCCCTCACTTTCTCAACCATTTCGGGAGTCCTTTCATGCTGGGCATATGAGGCAACCTCACAGGCCCAAGCCAGATGAATTGCCTCAAGATTAAGGGATTCGCGATTGGCTTCTTTCTCGTTTGGCTTTATCACCTCTTCATCATTTTCAGATTTGTCTTTTTCAGTTTTATCGATCTGCTTTTTATTCTTTATTGGCCTGATACTTCTCAAAAGTTCTCTTGCATGCCTAATATTGTTCCCCTCATACTCGGGGAGCTCCAGACACGCCAGCCTTATTTTCGCATAATCCACCGTCCTGTTTTCCTTGTATCCCCTGAAGTCAGTAATATGTCTGAAATAGCCCAGTTTCGCCTTTTCAAAAGGTTCCCGCTCCTTTTCATACTCTTTTCGGGCTTTCTCAATTTTCATGTTCCAATCCGGAGATTCATTCTGATGCTGTTTTATTCTGAAATAATAAGATTTTTTTGCCTGCATTTTCTCATAATCCCCTCTTGCAAGCCACGCATCCGCTATTCTGATACTGGCGATAGAGGCATATTCATACGACAGTTCTCCTTCCTCTCCAGCGCCATAAACTCCGCTTAACGCATAGTCAAACATCTTTTGCGCCTCGGAAAACCTTCCAAGCCAAAACAGGGATTCGCCTCTCAGGACAAACCGGATGGGAACGACATCTTCATCCTCATAGCTGACCTTGTTTGCAAGCGAATACAAATCCTCAGCCAACACATAATTATTCAAGTCGAAATAAATATCAGCCGCTCTGGCAAGCATCGCAGCCGCCTGCCTTCTGTCAACATCCTGACGAAGACCGGCATCCAGTTCGCTTATAGCCTCAAAATAATTCCTATTTTCAATATATGATTCAACGAGAATCCTTCGAAGCTCCGTCCTATACTCGCTTCTGCCGGTTTCCCTTAGAAAATTCATTCCGTCTGTTGCGGCGCCGTAAGCTGCTGCGTAACTTTGATGGTTATAAAAAATTGCAGCCAGGTTATAGTATGCTTTCGCAGCTACCATGTCCAAAAAAGAATCTTTCAGATCTTTTTTGTTCTGAAATGCCCATGACAGAAAAGTTGCCGTATTATCCATTCCAAACCTTTTTCGTTTTTCCACAGTTTCATCCAGCGCCAGCTTAAATAAAGCCATCGCTATGAAATAATCGTTTCTTCTGTGATACTCATAATCCTTTCCATAAGTTCCCCTTCCTGTAAGCCAGATCTCCTTGGCCCCTAAATAGTTACCTTCCAGGAATTTCAACCGGCCAATATTCATATGTTCAATTGGGAGCCCCGTCCCGGGGGTTATTGGGATTTCTTTCGTCATTTCTTCCCTTGTCTGAGGAAAGACGTAGGCAAATTTAGGTCTTGGAAGCCTGATTGGATATTTCCAGAATACTTCATTTTTGGAAATTTCCCTTA
>JADFZC010000942.1 GCA_015232735.1 Oligoflexales bacterium
CATAATGACGCCGTTGAATTTTGTTGTTTTCATTTTTTTCTGTTTTCTGTTAAACAGAGGCCCTGCGATGTGATCAATTCGGATTTCAATCAGAAGAAAAGGAGTCAAATAATGAGTCAAATATCGATGACAGCCCCAAAGGCGACTATAAATGTGTCCCCGTTGAAAAGAGCAGGTTCTGAACAATTACAACCGATTCGGACTCTCCGGGAGAGTCAGTGGCAGCCAGCCTCGACTGTTGGTGATTATGCTTATCCGATCAGTGACAAAATGGCCCTTTTTAATGAGACTGTTAAATCAACAATGAATTCACTGGGTGCAAACAACACCAAGAAGAGTGCCTGCAAAGTTTGTGAAGAGCTGAAAAGTTTACGTGACAGTGTCGCCAAATGGACTTTTTCAGCTCGTGTTTCAGCCTACTTGTCGTACCATGGAATGATTATGAACCCGGCATGCATGGCTGCGTCCTTTATTGGTAACAAGGTAATTGCTGTTGGTGGCGATACGATTCAGTCAACGGTTTTACCCGTGCTTGAAGGTGCTCATCGTATGATTTCTCATTCTTGCTAATATGGAAATTTCCATTTTGCAGTTTTTGATTAAAGAAATGTACACGGTGATTTTCAGACCCTGATGAGGTATTCAGTTTTGACCAAGAATATCTGCTGTCAAAATAGCGGCGTATACATCTTCCGCAGTAACCTCGAAGGGCATGTTGTGAATGGTTTCCCCTTCGGCGGCTGCGGCTTTTGCCACTTCCATGAGTTTTTCCTTTTCCACGTTTGCTATGCCGAGGTCTTTAAGGGAAGTCGGAAGTCCTACGGATTTGCAGTAGGCTAGAACTTCCTTCAATTCAGCCATGGGCGCATTTTCAAGAACAAGATGTACTATTACGCCGAAAGCGACTTTCTCTCCGTGGTAAAAACCATGGGTTTCACTGAGGACGGTAAGTCCGTTGTGTACTGAGTGCGCCGCGGCAAGTCCGCTGCTTTCAAAGCCGATTCCGCTGAGAAGGGTATTGGCTTCAACGATATTTTCCAGAGCCTCGGTAACCACCTTGGACTCGCAGGAGGCCTTTGCCTTTACCGAATCTTCAAGCAGCGTTTCATAACAACGCCTTGCAATCGCCAGTGCGGCCTTTGTCGTGTGTCCCCCGGGAATGTTTTTTGCGTACGATTTGGCGCATGACCTTGCCTCAAAGTATGTGGAAAGCGCATCTCCCATGCCGGCGACAAGGAACCTTGCCGGCGCCCTTGCGATAACCCCGGTATCGACAAGAACAAGATCCGGATTTCTGCCGAAAAACATGTACTGTTCGAATTCGCCCTTTTCGGTATATATGACACCCAGTGAGCTGCATGGAGCATCTGTTGAAGCTATGGTGGGAACGACTATCAACGGACTCTTCTGATAATAGGCCACGGCCTTGGCGGTATCGAGCGCCTTTCCTCCGCCCAGTCCTACTATTACATCACAACCTTTTTCTGATGCGATATTGCATAACCTTTTAATTTCATTTTTTGTACATTCGCCGCAAAATCCGCCATAAAAGATTTCAGAGGATCCTTTCGACATGGATTCGTTCCAATATCCTGAAAATCTCTGCCCGCTCTCTTTTGTAGCGACAAAAAGCGCCTTATTGCCGTATCCTTCGACATATGCCCCGAGATTGCGAAGCTCCCCGTTGCCCTGCAGGTATCTACCCGGTGATATTAGAATCTTTTTCATCGATATTACTCCATGCTGATCTGTTTGCTGCACGGGATGTCCATATCATCTATTGGATAATTTTTTAACTTAAAAATTCACAATTCTATGGACACTGCACAAAACACTGAATAATCTGAACCTGTATTTATAGCGGAGGATATTGTGTCTCAAGGATTCAAGGGCACTAGAGGATCACTTATCAGTCTTATGAGCAATAAGGTGAAAATGAATGGCGGCATCAATCTGGCGCAGGGGCTGCCGGGATTTGCTCCTCCCGAGGAACTTCTGCAG
>JADFZC010000078.1 GCA_015232735.1 Oligoflexales bacterium
CTTTCGGCGGATACCAATAAAAATATTTTTATCTGGCGGGATGATCTGACTGATTTTGTCGCATCAGGAAACAAGGTGCGAAAACTGGAGTATCTTCTTGCGGACGCATTGTCCGACAGGGCATCTGCAGTAATAACATGCGGAGGAGTGCAGTCTAACCATGCCCGGGCAACGGCGTATCTTGCAAGGCGGATGGGTCTCAAGGTATCGCTGATACTTCGCGAACCCCCGGTGGGGCGACGGGCCGATGAGGAGACAAACGGAAACCTCCTTTTGAACTTCCTATGTAAGTCAAACATTGAATTCATCTCGTATGACGATTATAAAAAAGCCTCTTGCTCATATGACTTTTTTCTTGCAAGGGAAAAGGAGAGGCTGACATCCATGGGGGAAAACGTTTACTTAATCCCCGAAGGCGGAAGCAATCCCCTTGGCTGCTTTGGTTATATCAACGCTGTAAATGAAATGCTTTCGACATGGAAAACCAAGGGGACGGGAGAGGTGCCTGACGCCATCTTTTGTGCGCTGGGCTCCGGTGCAACCTTCGCAGGGCTTGTGCTTGGACTTAATGAAAGAGGGTTCGACACAAATATCGTGAGAGCTGTCAATGTGTGTAATGACAGGGAGTATTTCAACGCAAAAGTAAAGAGGCTTATCGAAGATGCCTGTGGGCGATATGATCTCAAACCGCATCGTTGTGAACTAAATATTATCGATGGATTTGTCGGTGAAGGGTATGCCAAGGCCACGGATGGAGATCTTAGCTTTTACTCGATGATTGCCCATAAAGAGGGAGTTCTTCTCGATCCATGCTATACCGGAAAGGCATTCAGGGCAATGATTCATGAGATCACAAATCATTCTGGTAAATACGGCAGGAATATTCTTTTTCTTCACTCAGGCGGGACTTTTGCCACTTTCAATTATGCCAGACAGTATCAAAATATTTTTAAGACCCTGCCAGATTAGTAGCCGCACTAATTCCACACAACAACTGCGCCAGAATTTTGGTGGAGGGATGATGTTAACAAAAGTCATAAAGGCATGCCATAGTGTAAAAAAATGCTTTTTTGACATGGGACATTATGGCCTGTTTGTTACGGGGTTTTTGCACAATTCATTGTGGATACTGTTAATAGTCTGTTATTGCACTAATTTTAAATTATGAAAACGATGGGGCAGGAAGATGTGCCGCGGTATGGAACCAGGAAATTTTAAGGTGGTTTACTTTTATTTTTATTGATATGTGTTCCGTTATTGTCAGAGGAAAATTGTTTAAAAGAGTTTGAACACATGGATTTTATACGTCCCGTACCAAAAAGCCAGATCAGTTCATTTGAAGGCTTAAAGGCTCTCAACAGGCTATCAGTTAATGATACCCGCGATGATGCAGTTGATACAGGCAGGGAAGTCCATGACACTGAAGAAAAGCAGTCCTTTCCTGATGGCAAAATGATAGAAAATGAACTTTCGATTATTCCATTTAAACAAAAGGTGCAGGGGCTTTTCACATGTGAGGCTGATAAGGAGGCTTTATCTCCTTCGAAAACGGTTTCACCGGCCATGTCAAACCATATGGAATCGGAGAAAGCTTTGCGATTGCCAGATACTGATTTGAACACCGTGGAAGAGAAAGAAAGCGGCAATTTGCAGATGATCTCGAGCGAGCAGCCTTCAGTGCAGGCAGGAAGTGAAAGCAAAATCGACTCTTCAAAGTGGTGGTATCAGCGCTGGCTGGACCGGCTGGCAGCCAGTGCTTTGGAAAAAACTTATTCAAAGTATATAAATGCCTATGATCTTACCCCGGAGCAGACCCGGGAGCTACGTCTTCGTCTGGAAATGACGAAGTCACAGAAGGCGCATGAGTATTGGGAGCAGCGCAGTTTTTCAATAATCGGCAGGGGATGTCTCCTGACCGGTGTAACAATTGGGCTCTTTGCCATTTTCGGTACCCTGTCCCCTCCGCTTCTGATTATCACGGGCGTAGGGATGGGAATAGGGCTTATCTGCGCGCTCGCACGCAATCACATGAAGCTCAAATTCGCGCTTGAATCGACGGCACGGATGGTTATTTACGGGGAAAGGGTGGGTAAAGACCAGGAAAGGAGCCATGGGCCTGAAAACAGGCTCTCCATCTGGTTCAAAAAGATTGTAAATAATATGCAGGACAGCCTTGGCAACAGGATTGAAACCCATCTGCTTGAACGATACCGGAAGACCTATGACTTGGATGAAAAACAGATGAAGATTCTAAAAGAAGCGCTTTCCATTTATCTTGCCGGCAAAAAGAAGGAGTATCTTCAGAGCAGATTGGAGACTGAGGTTCTGTCAACCGGAGTATCGGCAGCAGTTGTGACCATGGCCGTGTTTATGCTGGGAATGGCTACTCCGCTGGGTCTTCTGGCCACTGGTCTTGTAAACGCAATCGGGCTTGGAATCACGTTGTCCTCCGCATATTTCAGATTGAAATACTGCTCAGATGGTGTTGCATACAGGACAGTCCATGAAATAGCCAGCAATGATGATAACGCTATCGAGTTGCGGAAGAAACTTTCAGAAGAAGAAAAGCGCCATTACAGTTTTCTGGACAAAGAGGTCGAAAAACTGGGCTCCTATTTCCAGAAGAAATGCAACCTTGACGATAATGAACTGAAAGAGGTTAAAAAGGTCATGTTCAATACCGGATGTGCAAAGGTGAAGGAAAACTGGCTCGATCGCCCTGTTTTGGCATTTTCATCATCGATTTTTGAAAATTTTATCAAAGCCCTGGTTACCATTGCTGCACAGGGAACAAATCCGATAAGGATGGCATCTTCACTTCTTTCGACTTTTTTCCAATCGTCGTTGGAAACTATCCTTTTGCGTTATAATCTGCATTCTTCGATGATAGGGGTAGGGCATGCCGCTATCAGTCAAATTAAGGGGATTTCAGTGTGAAATTATTAAAGAGTGGAGGTTAGGGGAGTCGAACCCCTGACCTCGCGGCTGCCAGCCGAACGCTCTACCAACTGAGCTAAACCCCCACGAATTTGTTTAGAAATGATTTGCTTGAAATTTTTTCTGTTGTCAACGGTTATTTGAATCAGATCCGGGCGGAATTCTCTGAAAATTTGACAATTTGATGCGTTTCCACCCTTTAAGACAGCTTGAACTAAACCCACTGATGCTTTAAACTTAAACCACAAAAGTCTTTTCAAAACAATAGACAGGAGAGATTTGTGTATCATTGCTGAAGGAGAATGACAAAGATGACGGAAAAGGAAATTAATGACGTTAATACAGGTAGATGGAGCGCATTTATCATATATGCGATGTTTCTTGCCTTGATCGGGTTTGGAATATCTCTCTATCTGGCTTTTCATCATGTGGATGTCATGGTGAAGGGATCAACGGATGCTTTTTGCAATATAAACGCGCTTTTCAATTGCGATGATGTCGCAAAGAGCAAATATGCTGAGGTGTTGGGAATACCTCTGGGGGTTTATGGATGCGGCTATTTTTTGGGATGTCTGGTTCTCTTGGGGGTCGCTTTTTTCAAAAGCGAGTATTCGAGGGATTCAATTCAGACCTATGTGCTGATGGTGGTAATTGGGGTATTCGCTTCTATCATTTATGGCTCAATATCCTTCTTTTCAGTCGGGGCCTTGTGCATCGGGTGCATGGGTGTTTATCTGACAACCATAATACAGGCTGTGCTTTTATATTTTTTCAGGACGGAGGTTCCAGGTGGATGGAGCATTAAGGGAATAGGCAATGGTGCTACCTATCCGATCCTGGCGCTTGCCCTTGTTGTGGGTATTTATCAGTATGTGAAACCGACATCCAGGGATTTCAAAAAGGATGTGCCGCAAATTCCCGGCGGAAGGGATGGAGAAGCGGCAGGACCTAAGACAATACTGGCTTCGGATAAAGTGGACATTAAGGTGGACAGATCGCCTTACTCTGGATTCGGCGAGGATTACAGGGAGGGATCTGATGACGCTAAGGTGATCATTATCGAGTTTTCCGATTTCGAGTGCCCGGCATGCCAATATGCTTTCCAAACGATGAAGGAGCTAAAAGCGGAATTTGGCGGCAGGATACTTGTCGTATTTAAAAATTACCCGCTTGACACGAAATGCAACAGCTCGATAAAGAGGAAGTTCCATAATTATGCTTGTGATGCCGCTTTTATCGCGCGCTGTGCCGGTCAGGAGGGGAAGTTCTGGAAATTTCATGATCTCGTTTATGAAAACCAGAAGGAACTAAACCAAGAAAACCTTGTAAAATGGGCAGCTTCTCTCGGAATTGGCAAAGATAAGGTCGACGAGTGCCTGAAATCCGAGAGTATTAAGGCCAAGATAAATGACGATATTGAAGTTGCAAATAAAGTCCCGGTTGATGGAACCCCGACCATTTTTATCAACGGCCGAAGGGTGGTAGGCAACAGTTCCCTGAGCTCGATGAAGGCCGAGATTTCAAAATTGTTGAGTGAATAGGAATATTTTCATAAGTACTCTTGGCGAGATCGACTCTTTTTAGTATAAGGGATTGTTATTCAGGAATAACTTAATAAGGTTTATTATTAAAATTTTGTACAGTGAGGTTTGATTAGTGAATCCGGTTGAAATTGTTCCCATAGAAGGTGTTTTAATCCTAAAGGCAAGGGGATCTGAGTTATTAATCTTAAATCATCACGTAGCCAAGTTGAAGTCTCTTGTTCAGCCTCGTGATTTTACCCACTATTTCATGACCGAAGCGTTGATAAACAGGCCGGCAAGGAAATTGTTCGAGGCGTGGCTCCGTAAGGATTCGACCTTGTGGAAGCGGATTTATCATACCATTCAGAAAGAGATGAATGATGTTAAGCCGGAAGCTCTGGATGAAGTTGAAGTAAAAGAGAAGGAGGCCCAAGCAGCCGAGGCGTCTGTCAATGAGAAGGTGATTGAAGCAGAGGTGGTCAAGGAAGTCCCGGAGAAAAAGGCAGAGGCAAAGGTTGAAGTGAAGCCTAAGGAGAGTGTTGTTGAAGCGAAAGCTGAAGCGGTGAAGGTCCCTGAGGATAAGGCTGCTGCAAAGCAGTCCCCGAAAAAGCCTGCCGAAGAAAAGACGGCTTTGAAGCCGGAACCCAAAAAGTCACAACAGACAAAGAAAAAAGTCTTAGCGAAGAAATCATCCGCAAAAGAGGATGATGATGAGGATGAAAAACCGCAGAAGAAGAAGGCGCCTGCAAAGAAGACAGTGACTAAAGAAGTTTCGCCTCCGGCGAAGGGAAAGGCAGGCTCCGGCTCAGACACAAAAAAGAAGGTTGCAAAAAAGAAAGCAAAATAAGATCAACGAACAAATATAAGGGGAAAGCGCCCTGATACGAAAGTATTTTATTTGCGGAAAGCAACTGTATTTGCAAAGCAAGGGACTTGAATCCTATCATGAACTTGGCAAAGTTATCGAGCTTTTCATTCCAGTAGATGAATATTGGAAAATTCAGCAGTTAATAGCAAAAGCAAATTATCTCTATTCATCCGGCGAGTCTGCTGCTGAGATCAAAGAGGTTTACAAGAAGGTTATGTCCTATTGTTCCCAGTTTGCGATCAGAGAAGACGAAAGAAAATGGCTGAATGAAAAATCCGCGGATTAGCAAAAAAAAAATAAAGAAGGTTTTTTTACACAGCGGGAAAAAGGCTGCGGCTGTTTTCCTTGACCGGGATGGGGTGATAAATAAGGATGAGGGATATGTTTGCAATATTGAGCAGATAGAGATTATTGACGGTATTCCTGAGGCTCTTTCTGAACTCAAGGCAATGGGTTTTCTGCTTATTGTCATTACAAACCAGTCAAGTGTCGCACGCGGATTTTGCAGTGAGAAGGATGTCGTGGTTCTTCATGAATACATGCGGAATTTTTTCAAAACAAAATATGGTGTGACAATTGATGCATTTTTTTATTGCCCGCATCACATAAAAGGGACTGTCAGGGAATATTCCATAGTTTGTGAATGCAGAAAACCGGGAACAAAGATGCTTGAGGATGCAAAAGCGATGTTTGATATTGACCTGTCAGCAAGTTTTTTGATTGGGGATAAGCCTTCCGATATCGAATGCGGGATAAGGGGAGGAGTCAGATCGATACAGATTTTAAATGATAAATATGGCAGGCATGATTCGGCCTTTGGATATGCCGGAACAATAGGTGAGGCGGTTTTGCTGATCAAGGACTCCTTCCATATTCAGGAAAATTAAATTAGAAATGATGATATACCCTCAGAGCCTGTCTAAAAAAAGGGGGGATCAAGGCGCGAGGAGGAGGGGCTGTCTACGTTTACATTCGGCTAAATGAGGATCGCCCGACAACGATTAATGCTTAAGTCCGACCCTTTTTGGACAGGCTCTGAGGCATTCCTGATTCACTGTTATTCCAAAACTGTTTATCTGAAACACCATGGAACATTTTTTTTCTACGAATAAAGATAGGACAGGAAAGAGAGCCATCTGTTGTCTATAAGCATAAAAATAGGTACGGTCGCATTACAGCATCCATGGAAGACTATGGCCGGAATAATCTTCCCTGTCTTCACATAAATAATTTCACAACATAATCCCAGAAGCATTGGTCCGAGAGGGATGCCGGCATTCAAGGAGACGACTTTGCCAAGGGTAGGCATTGTGTGGATAAAGGCGAAGCACAGGGCGGAAAAATATCCTCCTAGAAGATCACCCCCATAATTTCTAAAAACTTTTCCGATTGCCACTCTGAAGACCATCTCCTCAATAATTGGTATCCAAAAAATGAATGCGGCTGCCTCAACATTTACAATAGCCTTTTCGGGCCTGCCAATAAATGAGCTTGCAAGTGCCCCGAGTATGGATCCAATCAGAATCAGAATGGATGACAGGTAGGCAATGAAAAGGAAATCAAATCTCTTTCCAAAAATATCTATATGGGAAGTGATGCTGATTTGCGGGAAAAACCGGCCTCGTTTGCTGTAGATCAAAACTGTAAATATGGTGTTCAATATGGCTGTCCCCAGCCAGGCAGGTTTACCGGGAAGGAAGGATTGAATTAAAGTATAGAACTCTGACAGCAATATACCTGTTAGAAGTGTTAGGATCAAAAGTACGAAAAGTTTTTTAATCACGAATTTTACTCAAGCTTTCTCTGGGGCGTGTTGACACTTTGGTCTGTTTCAAGTTATTTAAAAGCTGTTTTGTACCAAATTCCGCCGCATGTTAATCAAATATATATTAACCGAATGGCCTGCGTTTTGTCTTTAGCAAATCTTGAAGCGCATTAATCAGGGTTCTTATATCGCTTTTCAAAACATATCCATTGGCGCCAACAGATGAAGCGGCAGTTTGTGTAACCTCCCCGCTAAGGGACGTATGCAGTAGAACCGGAATATGTACATAACTCGGATATTCCCTGATTTTCTTTATCATGCTGAGACCGTCCATCAGAGGCATTTCAACATCCGTGATAATGCAGTCTACGGAACCATATTCGTAATTGTTTCCCGAGGCTATTTCGTTCAGTTTTTCCAGCCCTTCCATACCATTTGTAGCTGTTATAACTCGATAACCATTCTCTTCTAGGGCTTTAGATATATTTTGTCTTATCAGGCTGGAGTCGTCGACAAAAAGGATTGTCGGGCCGTCTGAATCAGGTTGACTGATTTGGTTTATGTTTTTTGAAGGATGGAAATAAAGACTGTTGCTTGGCACCGGTGATCCTAAACCGGTTTTTTGGTTGGCGATTACTTCCAGGTCATTTAAAATTTTTTCAAGGTCCAGAATGAACAGAAATTCATTGTTTTCGATCAGGATCATTCCTGACAGGCAGGAGCTGCTGTCAGAGGATGGAGGCAGCACTTTCTCCCATTTGATTCTTCTTATGCGATTTGTGTTTGTTACTATGAATCCGGCACGTTTTTGGCTGAATTCGGTCACGATAATTTGCTGTTCGCTGGTAATTTCAGTCTTTGAATCTCCAAGTATATGGCCCAGATTGATTGCCGGTATCGGAACGCCCCTCAGTTCAAAGATTCCAGCTATTCCAGGTATCCTTGATGCAAGAGGATTTATTTTGGGCATATGGACAACTTCCCGTACTTTTGCAACATTTACACCGTAAATACCGGTAATTGTTTCCCCAGTTGGAAGGTGTCTTACGAGCGTGAATTCAATAAGTTCAAAAAAACTTCTTCCAACCTCGAATTGGTCCAAAAATCCAAGATTTTTTTCTTCATATCTAATCATAATAAACTGCCCCCTGCCGGCTCCATTATGCCGGCATATCAGCTTTCAAGTTTTCGGATAAAACTGGAAATTATTTAGTCGCTGGCGAGAAATGCGTAAGCAACGTGTCCTTACGAGCGCAGCGAGTATAGGATCTCCCCGAAATTTCAGTATGTTGCAAAAAGATCCCATATCCGCTTTTGTCATCAGAAGACATCGTAGGCGCTTTTACGCCAAAGACCTTGGGTCTTGAAATTTTCTATGGTTGTGCGGATCTTTTTGAAATTTGTCTTATGAAAGATTCTATCTCGTTCTTTTGAGAGGATGACGAAGCGGAGAATTTCAAGCCTATCTTGTTCTTATTTGCCTGCCAGGCTATTGTTGCCTTGATCTTGGCTTCAGAGATTGGAACTGTTGCCTGCGGATCACTTGATTTCGAAGATTTTCCATGCTTCGACGCCTTTACAGGTTCTGGAGTAATTGTAACAAGAAACTCCTGCGCTTTTTTTACTTTCATCGGTTCTTTCAGTTCTATGCAGGCTCCGTTGAGACTGATATTGATCATTTTCCCATTCACTTTTGGAGATCTCTTTCCCCGTCCTTCAGCCTTTCCAATCAGCTTTGCCTGTAAATTTGCATTGAACCTTTTATTAATGCGATGTTTTTTGATCAGATATGTATCTATTTTATCGCTGAGTACATCAAATGACACCGGTTTTGGTATCCAGTCGCTGGCATCATGGTAGGCAAAAAGCTCGCTATTGACCGCTTCCTGAACAATGGGCGTCGGGAATGCAGTAAGAAGTATTGGACCATCGTATATCTTTCTTGCCATTTGTATCAACGCTGGGCCATCGACGTCTGGCAGGTCAAAGTCTATTACACAAATATCCGGCTTCATTTCCTTGAGCTTTTCGAGCATCTCTTTTCCAGTCGACGCTACGTGAACACATGTTCCCTGAATCTTGTCTTTAAAAACTTCAGAAGTCATGACAATGCTTGGTTTTGACTGATCGGCGATAAGCACGGTTGTCATATTGATGTCCTTTGGCTTGTATTTGTTTATATTTGTCCAGCGATGAAAATTTTTGCCTCTTTAATATTATACATTATTTTATTGAGTTTGTCAGTAAATCGGCCATTACATC
>JADFZC010000079.1 GCA_015232735.1 Oligoflexales bacterium
TGAGACCGGAAGGTCGATAAGAATCCTCTCCATTCATGGAGAGGAGTATTCAACAATATCAAATCTCGGATGCATGTCAAGGAGGCACGATGAATTTTTCTCAAGACCAGATCAGTATAACCTATTTTGCGGATGCCCCGCAGGTGTTCAATACGGTATCCGAATGGCTATATCATGAGTTTCTATATTTGAATCCCGGCCAGACGATTGAAATGCGAAGAGAAGAGATGGCCCGACGGTTGCACCGGGATCGTGTCCCCTTCTGCATGGTTGCCATGATAAATAGCATTCCGGTAGCGACCGCCAGCATTATCGAAAACGATCTCCCGGAAAAACCCGAATACACCCCATGGCTGGCCTCCGTGTTTACCGAGCCATCCTGGCGGAATAAGGGGATTGGGGGAAAGATGGTAAGAGCGGTGACCCGGGAAGTTTTTAAGCAGGGAAAATATTGCGAGTTGTACCTCTATACCCCGGATCAGGAGGAGTTCTATCGTAAGTTGGGATGGCAAAGGATCGAAACTATAGAGCATAGTGGGAACAAGGTGGTTATTATGAAGACAAGTGCATAGTCTGACTTCGCCAGACCAAGATGGGCTGCGCGAAGTTCTTTCGACCTATGGCTTTGGCAACATATAAAATCAAATCACCCGCCCAGCCTCTTCACAAGCTCCGTAACGGCATACGTGGCGATATCATCCGCATACTTTCCGGCGCCGAAACCGGCATCGTATCCGAGCTCCTTCGCAAGTTCATGGTTCACCCTTGGCCCTCCGCAGACAAGAATTATCCTCTTTCTGATTCCTTCCGCCTCAAGAAGCTCCGCAAGATTTGTAAGGTTCTGGATGTGGACGTTCTTCTGCGTCACCGTCTGTGAGACAAGAAGGATATCGGCACTTAGTTCAATGGCCCTTTTTATGAACTCCTCGTTTGGAACCTGGCTTCCCAGGTTGTAAGCATCGATCATTTCATACCGTTCGAGACCGTAATGCCCCGCGTAGCCCTTCATGTTCATAATCGCATCTATACCGACAGTATGCGCGTCGGTTCCCGTGCTCGCGCCGACCACGACGACCTTTCGCCCGATATGCTCTCTGATATAAGCGTCAACCTCCTGCATGCTCATCGTCTTCACGTCCACGGCGTGGACCTTAAGGGCATTGTAGTCCACAGTATGGACGAGGCTTCCATAGACCACATAAAAGGTGAATCCGGCATCCAGAGGGTGATGGTGCACAACATGCGGCTCCTCAAGCCCCATCTTGACCGCAAGCGCCTTTGCCGCCTCGATTCCCCTCTCGTTATCATCGACAGGAAGGGTGAAGCTCGTCTGCACCTTTCCGTCGTTCATGGTATCGCCATACGGTTTCAGCCTTGAAAGGTCAAGCTCGCGGCTGAATGTTTTCTTCTCGGTGGAATATAATCCGCTACTCATGTGAAGACTCCTTAAGCATCATGGGGATGAAGGGGTTGTAATACTGCGATCCTTTTTCAACAACTCCGCTTAAGCCTTTTCCCCCTGTCTTTGATCTTTTGATACCTCCGAAATGGCCCTTTTCAAGGGTCCCGAAAAGTCCCAGGTTCTCGATTTCAAGCAGAAGTGCGTATGCCCTGGAAAGAACCTCATTTGCCCTGTGCTCCATGATTCCGCCCCGTTTGAAGCTTATCTCAGAGCCCAGGTCCTCCATGTTCCTGAAAATGTATTTCGCGTTTTCTATCGAAAGGGCCCTGTCGGACATGAACGGCGTATGAATCGCCTCGGTCAGCATGCCCAGAAGGTGTATCCTCTGCCCCGTGAGAATCGTAATCATGTTGAAAAGCGCATTCTGGACATGCCCCTTGAAGATATCCCCCGTCATGAATTTGGTGGGCGGCATATATTTCAGCGGGGCATTCGGAAATATCTGCCTTGCCATCTGGGCCTGAGCAAGTTCGTAAAGAAAGCCGTTTTTGACCGAGGGGTCCATTTCAAAGGCGTGGCCGAGTCCCATCTGTTCCTCCCTGAGCCCGGCCAGACGCGCAAACTGCTCGTTTATGAACTGTGAGGCAAGGACCGTATGTGCCTCTTCTATCGCATCAGCGGTGGTAAGATAGTTATCCTCTCCGGTATTGATGATGACGCCGGCATAACCGTTAATGACGCGTGAAAAAAACTGGTCGACTATTGTGCGCTGCATGTTTATGTCGCGAAACAGGATGCCGTAAAGCGCATCGTTCAGCATCATGTCGAGCCTCTCAAGCGCGCCCATCGCCGCTATCTCCGGCATGCAAAGCCCGGAGCAGTAGTTGCAAAGCCTTATATACCGCCCCAGCTCGGCTCCGGACTCATCGAGCGCGGTGCGCATCAGCCTGAAGTTCTCCTGGGTCGCGTATGTCCCGCCGAACCCCTCGGTCGTGGCACCGTAGGGAACGTAATCCAGAAGGCTCTGCCCGGTGGTCCTTATGACCGCTATCACATCCGCGCCCTGCTTCGCCGCGGCCTTCGCCTGGACAATATCTTCATATATGTTCCCCGTAGCCACTATGATGTACAGAAGGGGACCGTTCCTGTCACCGTATTTCGAGAGAATCTCACTGCGCCTATGCCTGTTTTCCCTGATGCGCCCGACCGTAATTTCGGCGATCCTGTCTATCTTCACTCTGGTTTCGAACGCATCCTTCGGCTGAAGCGAAAGAAGGTCGATCTTTTCATCCCTGACGCCTTCGGCTATCTGCTGCGGGGAAAGATTGAGATGCAGCATGGCGTTTCCTATGTAATAGGCAACCCCCATGGAAAGTCCCCCGGCCTTGAAAATATGATCCACAACCACATTTGGAAGCGGAATGCCTATATCGTTGACGCCGTCTATGCCCAGAAATCTGGCTATGGTCCTTTCAACAGCGACTGTCGTATGCCTGTCTATAAAATCCTGGGTGCTTCTGGCAACCGCGGCGGCTGCCTTTCGCGCCTTGTCTGCAATTTCCATGTCAAGATTCAGTTTGGCTTCCATCTTTGAGCCTTTCCTCCCTGTATTCGTTTTCAACCAGTTTCACAAAGCCGCTGTCTATTCCAATGAGATCCGCTATCGTGAGCGCGTCGTGCGGCGGCCTGTATCCCGATTCCACTTTCCTTATTCTATAGTCCATGTATTTCTGGATGACATCGAGTGCCGTATGTTCCCCCTTGTGAATGTCATCCTTCATCGCCGATGTGTCGGCCGATTCCAGCCCCCTGACAATGAAATGCTCCGCGTCGGCAATGTCCGAAACATCGTAGTGGGTCGATACAAGGCTGACAAAGTCCCTTCCTTTCATGTACTTTGCATACGCCTTGATAAAGCATTTGCCCTCCGACGGGTTTGTCGTCCTGGCAAGTTCGTCGAGCACGAAAAGCCCCCCTCCTGCCCTTTTTACGGTTTCGATAATGGAAGAGAGCCTTATTATCTCCGCGCCGAAAGAGCTGAGCCCCCGCGTGAAATCCTGCAGGTCCCCGCCCAGAAACACAATGTTTTCAAAATGTCCTGTCACGCAGTCTTTGGCAAACACGAAAAAGCCCATCCTTGCGGCAACGGCGTTAAGAAGGACTGTCCTGAGCGCCACGCTCTTTCCACCCATGTTGGCACCGGTAAGAATCGTCACCCCCTTTTTAAGGGACAAATCAAGAGGAATAAATCTCTGTCCCTTTTCCGCCAGCATGTCGGACACCTCAGGATGGAAAGCTTCCTTTAGTTGAATGGCAAAACCCCGTACGTCATCACCGGCAAACCCTGGCCTTGCCGCTCCATATTCAAACGCAAGAGATGCCTTTGCAATTATCAAATCAAGAAGGGCGATGGAACCAACGTTCCTTAAAATATCGTTCTTATAAGCGGAAAGCCTCGCTGTCAGCGATTTTTTCACCGAGAGCTCCTGGGCCTTCTCACTGACGACAATCTCCTGCCTCTGTCTCAAAAGTCTGTCCCTGGACTGCCCGTCCCCCTCCTTCATGATAAGCGATTCAATCTCATGTTTTCTGCATCTTATTTCGGCAAGCTTCGGCTCATAGCTGCTGTAAATGCTGAAGGAGGGGACAATCTGCTCATCAGGATTCAGAAGTTTTACCACCTCGGAGAGGGAAGTGAAATCCACTTCAGGTATTGAAAGGGAAAGATTGAGATAGTTTCTTTTGAACTCCCCCATAAGGAGGCAAAAATTCTTTATTTCAAAAAACTCCGTCTCATCCAGCGTATCGTTACCGGCGCATCTGTCAAGGGACCCCCTGATGTCCCTCATCATCCGCATGACACGCGTAACGGGAGCAAAAGCCTTCTCATCTTTCCTGATTGCGCCCAGTGCGGCCGATACCTGGTCAAGCGCCAGTTCAAGGGCTTTCGACTCATCCCTTGAAAAAGGGCGGAGCCTTTTTTTCAAATCAGCTCCAAAAGGGGTGCATAACCTGAGTTTTGCGAGAACATATGAAAAACCCGACTCCAAGAAAACATCAGAATCTGAAGATGTCATCTCTCCCTCCCATAACGTCCGCGACAGGCAATCCGCTCAGGCCTTGAAGCCTGCTTGCCACATACGAGCTGTCAACCCTCTCTCCAGCCGGGGAAAGAGGATTTACGGTCATGGCAACCACGTTTATCGGATCGAGCGCTCTCAGCCTGACGCCGCTCTTTCCCATGGCATGCATTGTGGCGTCGCTTATGAAGAGCTTCGTGCCGTCTTCCACAACAAGCGTAACCTTCGCCCCTCTGGGAACGGCTGCAAGAATATCCATGACAGGCCTGTCGGTAACCGCCCCCCCCAGTACAACATACTGCGTGCCGGCATCCATCCTTGCTGAAAGAAGTGGCGTCGCGGTCATCGAGAGGGCAAAGTCAGCCTTGACAACATTTCCATTTTTGTCTATGAGCCCCGCCCTCGAATCCGCGACAATACCGCGTGCCTTGATGTCGGCATCCCTGTCGGCAAGCTTTTCTATTCTTAGAAGATTCAGCATTGCAAGCGTCCTTTCGACGATAACATCCGGGTCCAGGGACAGGGCCGCAGAAGTTGAAAGGATCACGGCATCGGCCAGGGACGGCGAGGCAGTGGTTCTCCTGTCGATCGTACCGTCTATCAGGACAAGATCGGCACCGAAATTTCTAAGCAGCAAAAGCGCCCCTGTCATCTCGTCTCTTATCGAGGGTCCTCCCAGCTCCACATATCCGGCGCTGAGCGCCCTGGCAATAACGACCTCCCCCAGGGACGTCGAAATGGATGTCATCGAGAGAATCTCAGAAGTGACATCGGAGGCCATTAAACAGCTTCTGGCTGTGGCCAAAAGCGTCCCCCCGGGGACGAAAATGCCGGGTTTTTCATTCCTGAATATCAAATCGATCCTCTCGCCATCCCTGCCGATGGAAGTCAGCCCGAGCTTTTTCTTCGATCCTATGTACGCTTTTGAAATCAGGTGGTTCAGCACGGTGGTCTTCCCGGCGTTCTTGCAGGTGCCGATTATCGCGACCGTTCCATACCTGTCAAGAGACACTTCGTTTCCTGCCATTGGCTCCAGACCTTGTCTTGTTTTTGGGGAGATCCTTGTCCTTAGCGTGTTCCTTGCTGCGCATCTTTCTCGGCATGCCCTCGGGCTCAAGAGCGATCTTGTTGCTCGACAGTCCGGCAATTCCGAGAAGTTCCTCGCCGCCCTTTCTGCATACCCTGCACCTGCAGTCGGGTTTGTAGTTGTCAGGCTCCTCATAGCAGGTTATCACACCCTCGAAATTCCTGAGTATGACCTTGTTATATCCGTTTGAAATGACATAGTTCGGCATTACCGGAATCTTGCCGCCGCCGCCGGGCGCGTCCACCACATAAGTCGGGACGCAGAAACCTGAGGTGTGGCCCCTTAGTCCCTCAATAATATCTATACCCTTTGCGACAGGCGTCCTGAAGTGGGAGAGCCCGATCGAAAGATCGCACTGATAAATGTAATACGGCCTTATCAGGTTTCTCACAAGCGCATGGACAAGTTCCTTCATGACATGGACGCAGTCGTTAACCCCGCGAAGTAGCACCGACTGGTTTCCAAGCGGAATACCAGCCGAAGATAGTTTGAAGCACGCCTGCCTCGCCGCCTCCGTGATCTCGTTGGGATGGTTGAAATGGGTATTGACCCAAACGGGATGGTATTTTTTAAGCATGTTGCACAGATCTGTGGTTATCCTCTGCGGGAGTACCACCGGAACCCTTGTCCCGATCCTGACGATCTCAACGTGCTTTATTGTTCGAAGCTCCTTTATTATTGCTTCAAGACTGTCATCCGAAAGAAGAAGCGGATCACCTCCCGATATAAGGACGTCGCGTATCATGGGAGTCGACCTGATATAATCTATCGCATTTTTAATCTGGTCCGAGGGAAGCGGCTTGTCCGTATGTCCGGCAAAACGCCTCCTTGTGCAGTGACGGCAGTACATGGAACACTGGTCGGTGACAAGAAGAAGCGCCCTGTCGGGATATCTGTGCGTAAGACCGGGAACGGGAGCGTCGCCGTCCTCGTGAAGGGGATCGAGAAGATCGGCCTTCGATTTGTCCAGTTCAAGCACCGTTGGTATGGCCTGTTTTCTGACAGGGTCCGACAGATCCGAAGGATCAATTAAAGTCAGATAATATGGCGTGACAGCCATTCTGAGGGTCTCAAGACATTTCTCTATACCCTTCTCCTCCACAGATGTAATAGGCAGATATTTCTTAAGTTCGTCAACGGTTTCTATCCTGTTTTTCACTTGCCATCGCCAGTCGTTCCATTCTTTATCGGAGACCCCCTTGAAGAGTTCCTGTCTCCGTTTTTCGCATTTTTCCATAGGTACCTCCTGCTAACTGATGCACTAAACGCATTAAACATTGCATTAGAATAGAAATCCAGTAATCTTGTCGCATCAGCTCAGATCCACGTTTTATCCAAATATCCGACAAACACTAATTTTGTTGATGTTTGTACCAAATCTTTGGTTATTTTAACATGAAATTCTGAGTTCAAGTTCTTATTTTCAAAACCAATTGACTTGCAAACAAAAAAGAATGTAAAAAATCCTTCAATAATTCCTGATTACAGGGGCTGGCAGAAGGAGTTCCTCCTCAGAGTCTGTTGAAAAAGCCGGGAATCAAGGCGCGAGGAGGAGGAAAACCGGAGTTTACGCGCTGGTAAATGAGGATTTTCCGACGACGAGCAACGCCGAGTCATGGTTTTTTCAACAGGCTCTCAGACAATCGGAATAACTTTTTGTTTTTTCAGCCTGTTTCAAATTGTCTTCAACAGGCGGTAAACAGCGTGTCATCCGCGCCAAATCGAAGAGCTTTATGGAGGGTAATAGGTAAAATTATGAAGAGAGGATGCAAATACGGAACACACAGAGTTATAAAGCCGGAAGGCGTTCTGCCGCAGGCAGCTCAAAAACTTGACAACAACATGGAGATTTACGACAACGAGATTCTCGTTGACGTCATAGCCCTTAATATCGACTCGGCTAGCTTTACGCAGCTTGAAGAGGAGGCTTCGGGGAACCTGGAAAAGATCAAGGCAAAAATCCTTGAGATAGTAGGTGAAAGAGGAAAGATGCAAAATCCGGTTACCGGCTCAGGCGGCATGCTGATAGGCAGGATCGCCCAGGTAGGCCCCGCCCTCAGCGGCAGGGATCTCAAGGTCGGCGACAAGATAGCCTCGCTGGTCTCCCTCTCGCTCACGCCTCTAAAAATAGAAGAAATTGTCCAGATAAAGCCGGATATCGACAGGGTCGAGGTCAGGGCGAAGGCGATTCTTTTTGAGAGCGGAATATATGCCAGGCTTCCATCTGACATGTCGGAAAACCTAGCCCTGGCTGCACTCGACGTTGCCGGCGCCCCCGCGCAGGCGGCACGTCTTGTAAGACCCGGCCAGAGCGTCCTTGTTCTCGGCGCCGCGGGAAAAAGCGGGATGCTGTGCTGCTACGAGGCGATGAAAAGGGTCGGGCCCACGGGCAACGTGATAGCCATGGTAAGAAAGCAGGCACAGGCCGATCAGCTCAAGGAGTGGAAACTCTGCCACAATACGATAATAGGCGATGCCACCGTGCCGGTCGATATTCTGAACAAAACCCTTGCCGTCAACAAGGGGAGGGAGGTTGATTTATCAATAAGCTGCGTCAACATTCCCAACACCGAGATGGCCTGCATCCTTCCCGTGAGGGACGATGGAACGGTATATTTTTTCTCCATGGCGACCAGTTTTACAAAGGCGGCTCTCGGCGCAGAGGGAATCGGAAAGGATGTGAACATGATCATCGGGAACGGTTACTCTAAAGACCACGCCGAGATCACCCTTGCCGTACTCAGGGAGAGCGAGACTCTGAGAAAGATCTTTGAGAAGTCCTACATGTGAAAAAGATAATCCTTGTTCCCCCGTGTCTTGTCAATATCTGATTCCACCGCATCCCGATCAGTCCGATCACTTCACTTGGCCCTGTTGGAACTTTTTGCAAAATTGGGCGTTCTCACAGATCTTGACATACTTCGTGATTGACAATTTATGTGTATAAAATGTATAAACTGTGTGTAATAGGGGGAGCTTATGAAGCGTACCAATCTTATTGTGGACGAAAAACTTTTAAAACAGGCCAAACGATTGTTGGAAACCGACACCTATTCCGCAACTGTAAATCTAGCTTTGCAGGAAGTTATTAAATCTCATAACATAAAACAAATTGCTGATTTATTTGGCAGCGGCATCTGGTCTGGTGAATTGAGTACAATGCGCGAAGATAAATCCCCCCCGAAAACCAAAAAGAGCAAGCGCAAATAGTGAGAATGTCATGGTCCTTGTGGATACCTCGGTTTGGATCGATCTTTTTAGCACATCCCCGTCATTAACTGTTCCTGTTGAGAAACTGCCTTTGTTGGTTACCTGCAATCCTGTTATTCAAGAGATTCTGCAAGGAATTCGAGACCAGAAAGCTTTTCAAAAAGTTAAAACGGGGATGTTGTCGTTACGGAATATTATGGAAACCATCCCACTCGATGTTTATTTGCATGCTGCTGATATTTATCGTGCCGGACGTCTGAAAGGACTCACGATACGTTCTTCGGTCGATTGCCTGATAGCTGCGATTGCATTGCGTAATAATCTGGTTTTGTGGCATAAGGATCGCAATTTTGATGCCATAGCAAAATATACGGAACTCAGAGTCATACAAGGTCTTTAATGGAAGCAGTGAATCTGATATCTTGAAATTTTGCCCGACGGTCCACCGGCACGCAATTTGCCAAAATTTCTTGACAAGGAACAGGATAAAGGTAGTGGATTGCATTTTCTTGAAGGCGTAAACCCGGCCCTGAAGGACCGGGTGTCGAATCAGGAGAGGCTTTAAACCTC
>JADFZC010000080.1 GCA_015232735.1 Oligoflexales bacterium
TAATGAAGATAAAAAGATTATGCTATTTTAAAGCACGGCGGACGGGAGAGGAGACCAAAAATGGGAAGCCCAAATACAGTTACTTGGCTTACATCCGTCCCATGTTAAAGGATCTGACAAAAAAGTATGGCGAAACCAGGATTCATTATTACTCTGTCTTCGTCAATAATAGTAATCCAGAACAAATAATACTAAAATTTTACGAAACTGAAAAAGCCGGATGTTATAAAACTCCACTGAAGCCCGATTCCGCTAAGTCCTATTTCACTATAGGTGTGGGAAGATGGATTACCAAAAGGCTACAGGATGAGTTGCTTATATTGTTACCTGATAATAAAGAAATCGAATTTTTATATGAAATCAACGATAATCCCTCTGCCGTTGAAGTAGCCATCTGTCTGGATGGTTCCTATCCTCCAAAAGAAATATTCGAATCCATGAATGAATTTGAAGAAATCACCAGCAAAGGCAAAAAATCAACCCAATTTAAAAAAATTCCAAAAGTAAAAAAATGCCCTGACAAAGCAGCTTTTTCGTTACGTGATTGTGAGAGACCTAAAAAACATCCTAATCAGGTTATTGTGGCTTTTAATGTACACTTCTCCGACAATTTTAGTAATAAGGTGGACGAAAAAGTGCGTGATTATACTTTACATGTGGAATATGAAAAAAGTTCAAACAGACTGAAATTTAATTTTGTGGAGTTTGAAAAAATTCGAAAAAGTATTGCGGTTTGCAAAGAATACTATCCACTTTCAGTAGAAGGTTCCCGAAAAAGAACGATTTATTCAAGAGTCTCAAGGGAAATTTTTAAAGATTTGGATAATTTTAATGAATTGGTAAAAGATAAAAATTTGCGTTCCATTCCCATCAACAAATCTCCTGAGGATGAATTTCTCTGGTATGCGGATCTCAATGGACTTTTTTGAAGGAAAACTTCATATTGATCTTCCCTCAAAATATGGACAATTTTTGTCCCATCTTTGCCTGTACTTCTTCCATGACGGGAGGAGGTGGACAATCTGGGAATATAAGTGACTTCGAAAATGCATCAATGATGGATACAGCTATTTGAGGTGATGATTCAAGAGGATTAATCTTTAAAAAAACACAAAATGGGGAAGGAAATAATGATAAATTGGCATATTTGCGCCAAATGTTCTGCAAAAATTGCGGATGAAACTGGATATCAACAATATTTTGTGGAAAAGCTGTTAATCGCAAGATCCAATCTGCTGTAAAAACAAATCAAGTACCGTTTTGCCAAATTATTTGCCATTGACTGCGTCACGGAAACAGAGTTAATCCATTAGTCGAAGCAGAATAAAAAATAAAAAATAAAAAAAAAGGTGGTCAACCAATCCAGAGGATTTGTCATGACAGAAAAGTCGATGGCAGGGGTGCCTTATTCCCCGGATATTGAAAAAGCGGTACTTGGCTTTATCATAAATAGTCAGAATACAGACGATCTTCTCTCAAAATTAAGTTCCGACCATTTTTATCTGGAGAGTAACAGGGTTGTTTTTGAGATGGCAAGAAGCCTGCAGTTTCAAAACCTGCCAATAGATATCATCACAATGTGCGATAAATTGTTGGATTGTGATATTTCTCATCAAAAGTCGTGCAGAGATACCATCCTTGAAATCACCGAGATGGCGCCGGTCTCTTTGAACATCGATAGTTATGTGAATATCCTCAGAGAAAAGTTATTTTTGAGAAAGCTTATAAAAATCTGTCAGAACGCCATTTTCAGGGCAGGCGGGGAGGATTTTGCTCTCCCGGATTTCATTGATGGGCTTGAGAGGGAATTTTTTGAGATATTAAGTTTTAAGGACGAAGATGGTCCCAGAACCATGGTTCCTGTCATCCACTCAACCATAGAGAAAATGGAAAAGCTGCTGCAATCGGATGGTATGACAGGAGTACCCTCGGGATTTAAGGAACTGGACGCAATTACAGGCGGGTTTCAGCCGCAGGATCTGATAATCCTGGCCGCAAGAGCCGGAGTCGGCAAGACGGCCATGCTGCTTAACTTTCTTCTAAATGCGGCCCTATGCGGCAAAAGTGTTTTGATTTTCAGTATCGAGATGTCTAAAGAGCAGATTGCCCAAAGGCTTTTATCAAAAGTTGGAAAAATAAATTCCCAAAATCTGAGAAAAGGTCACATGAGCGATGATGAGCTTGACAGGCTTATGGGGGCAGCAAGAACGCTCAGTGCACTCGATGGGAAATTTTCAATTGACGACGGCGCCTGCCTGACACTCATGCAGCTCAGATCACGCTGCCGAAAACACAGGAAAAAGTATGGACTGGACATTGTTGCCGTGGACTATCTTCAGCTTATGAGACCGCAGATGGATAAAAAATACGATTCCGAAGTACATGTCATATCCGAAATTTCAAAGGGATTGAAAGGCCTTGCTAAAGAGCTGAACATACCTGTCATCGCCCTGGCACAGCTGAACAGGGAGCTTGAGCGCCGGGTGGGGGACAAGAGGCCCAAGGTTGCCGACTTGAAAGGCTCGGGTTCCATCGAACAGGATGCGGACCTGGTACTTCTGCTTCACAGAGAGGAAGTGGTGAATCCTGGTACGGATCAAAAAGGAATCGCGGAGCTTATCATCGGGAAAAACAGATTTGGCCCTACAGCGACAGTCAAGCTGGCCTATCATGCTGAAACCGTCTCTTTTCTTAATCTTATCTCGTAAATTTGGGATCATGATCCAGGTGATATGAAATATCCTTTAATGTAAGGAGAATTATTTGAAAAGTCTTAGAAGTTCGACAACTCATTGAGTGATTATTTAAATAAACATTTTTAAACAAAAAATGGAGGCAGAGAACATGGACCTTGAATTCAGGCGGTGTTGTTACAGGTGCAAAAAGCACAAAGGGGATATCGATTTTCCAGGTGAAAAATGTTTTGAATTTAACAATTTGCATTTTTCTGGAAAGCTCATACAAAATTACACGTTTGATAGATTTGTACCCATAGGTGGTAGTCGAGTCGCTTACCAGGATTCCCTTGATATTGCGGGAAATCCAGGCAGAGGCAATAACCCGCTCTTTATTTATGGCCAAAATGGTAATGGAGAGACACACCTACTGCATGCGATTGGGCACTATGTGACCGAGAATGATCTGGGATCGAAAGTGATAGTGATAACAGCGGAAAGATTTGTGAATGATCTGATCTATTCCCTGCGTTTTAATAAAATGATCTGTTTCAGGAGGAAATTCAGATATTGTGATCTCCTGTTAATCGATGACATCCAGTTTCTTTCTCATAAAGAGCGGAGTCAGGAAGAGTTTCTCCATACAATCAAGTCTCTTTTAAGTGAAAACAGGCAGATTGTCGCTACTTCCGGAATGCCGCCTTCGGAAATACCTGGCCTTGACAAATCAATCGTCGATTTGTTTTTGGGAGGGCTTGTGACTGAGGTCGGCACTCCAAAAGACTCTGCTGAAAATTTACAGCTTATAAAAAACTTTTCCAAAAATATGTCGCTTAACCTCCAGGATGAGGTAATGGAGTTGATTGCAAAAAGATCATTTGGGAGTATCAGGCGTCTTCAGGGGTTTTTGTCTCGTATTGTCTTACTTGCCGATTATCTTAAGATTGAGATAACAGATGATGTACTGGATAAGATGATTGAGGGGCCTTATACCGGTTTGAGCGTGGAAGACAAATAAGTCATTTTCTTTTGCGAAGTTTCAAGTCGGATATGATAGTGGAAAGGGGCTGAATGTCTAGGTTAATACCTTATATTCATAGAATAATATCTGATGGTATTATTCCTTCAGATTCAAAATATGGTTTTTATGGAAATAAAAAGCCGGTTTCGTGTCTATTTTTTCTGCAGAAGTTCACTCATGCAATTGCATAAATAAGATAAAATGGATAGACTGTTTAAGCTACTTTTTTCTGAGTTGACTTGTTTGTGAACGGCTTTAGGCCCCTTGCGTAATAAACTTTGCATTCGCTCGCAATCTTATCAAAAATGTCACATACATCATCTGATGTTAATTCTTCTTTCTTATGTTTTTTGTAGATTTCTAGGCAGGCTATTTTTATCTTGGTCGCAGACGTTCTCATGAGCTTCATCATTTCTTCGATGATATCTGTGCTTGCTTTTTTCAAAAGAGAAGTTGAATATTTTTCATTGCATTTGTCATTGTGCTTCTGATAGTAACCGATCATCAGTAGACGGTAGAAATGATTCCGATACCTAGGAGTATCGAGGAGATCTATCGTTTTTTGTGGGGTATTTTCATCTCTGAAATATTTCCTTACTGTAGTTTTAGCGGACTTAAGGAGATTAAAGCAACAGATCATGTCATTCGAGAATTGTAACAATTCGTCATGAAAAATTTTCTTATGATGTTCCTCCTTGGCAAAAATTTCCGTTGGTTTTGCAGCTAATACCATTTCTCCTTTAATCAGTGCGATTGCCTGTCCCAAAGTAGGCATGTCTATGAATGTATTATTTGTATTTGCATAGGCATCATGTTTTTCTTTTACTACCTTTTTATTCTTAAACGTAGTTTCAAATTTGCCCTTCTGACGTTGATAAAAAATCTTTTTTCTATCAAATTCAATCTCAAGGTCATGATGAATTGGATAATTGCAGAAAAGTTGCCATGGCTCAATTGGATTTTGTCTATTATTATTATTTGTGACATCTCTAAGCTCCTTGTCTGTTGTGCCAACAATAAGCTTGACCAATACCTTTATTTTTTTGAAATTTGTCAATTCTTCTTCCTTGTTTTCTGCATATATCTTTTTATATACTCTTTCAGCACAAGTAATTGTTTGACAACCGTTAAGCACAAACGGTCTACGCAATTGTAAAAGATCATCTTTGATATCGATCAATTCTGCTGCCATGGTTATACCAATATGGTAAAAAGGGAAAATCTCCGGAAATTCTTTTCCCTCACATATCAGCTTTATAGTCCTTTCCATTGGAATTGCTACCCTCCCTCTTGTGCCTTTCAAGTCATATAATGAATGCCTCACGTTATGGTGAAAAAAATCATCACTCCTTTGCTGGTATAAGCGAACAAGGTCCAATAATGGCAAATAGGTAATCCGTAAGTATGCATCCTCACGCAGCATAATTTCAGTATTTGGAATGGATTGGACGTTATATACTTTCCTTATATTAGGTACAGTTTGAACCAAACAAAATTCTTCAGCTCTTAAATTAAACTTAATCTTCCGCCCTTTAAATATTTCCCTTATTTTAACAGCCGCATTACTCTTATTTATTTCATCAATCAATTCCTCATGACTGTATATGGATAACAAATGAAATTCTATTTTTTCAATATATTGTGTCCTAGTCTTAAAAAATTCAACTAAATTGCGAATACTATGATTACTATGATGTGAATTTGATCGATCTCCCAAAATTTCTTCTTTGATAAATTCAGCCCCTCTTACTAAATCATCAAACCCCATTTTGCATAGCTGCTTCTTTTGATCTGATGTTTTACTCTGATAAATGAAAAGTGTTTTGGGATCTTCAAGGTCATCGAAATACCATCCGTCTATCCCGTAATCGTTATTTCCATTTGAGGATTGGTCTAATGCTGAGTCTAGATCAAGTGAGTGTTTATTCATCAAGTGAATTGTTGCAATCACATTTTCCTCTTCGCGCTCTAAACGATATTGTTTTTTAGCTTTTTCGATTTCTTTTTTTACAAGCGATTTATCCAACATATTTGGCATTTCCTTTTCAAGTTGATATTGGTAATCAATGCCTATGTAAAGGGAGGCATTTACACCCTGATGATGAATTATCGGTATTTTTAGGAAAAATTTAGTATAGTTTATATCATGAAAAACAATTAAGCTAAAACATCCCATTTTTATAAAAGGATACCCTGCTTAATATTTTAACACCGTTTATTTAGTCATCCATCGACAGAATTATAGTCAAGAGGGGATGGGAACTAAATAATGATCTTCATATCCTTTTTTGAAGAATTTGATGATTACATATATCCAATATGCGAATCTCGTTTAGAATGTTAAGGTTATATGTTCAACATCTTAAGAGTTAATTAGCAGAATAGAGAGCCTTAATAATTTATCACAAATATATGTAGCATGAAACTCTTTCAAAAAAAAATCATTATATCCTTAATGTTATGTATGATTGAGAAGATATCCAAGAAAATTTGATACCTTATCACCTGAGTATTCATGCCCGTAATCTCGAAAATTTTGATCTTCTCAGAGTTTGGTAAAGGCGGCTCCAGACACCTTCATAATAGATCAAATAGAAATAATTTTTCGTTATCAGACATTTTGTCTCCTGAATTGCAAATTTCAAATTGATTAATGCAATTTAATTTTTGGTGATCCCCTTTTTCGTTTCAACTAAAATGTTTTCGAAATATGTCCAATTAGAATAGAGCGAATTCTATCTATTATCAGAGAACTCCTCCTTCAGACCTACACTATTGAGCCCCCAGCATTCCTTCAATCTCAATTGAAACTGGCAGCAATCGGTACCAGAGGCTCATCCGTCAAAAACCAATCCTTCCCCCCCTCTGATCACGCTTGTAACGCTGCTCATCCTCAAGACCGGCAATTAAAAGATCAACAGTGATATCTTCATCGGAAAGTGATCCATACTTTTGCTTCACGACCTTGAAATCTCCGGGAGCCATCGCGTTCAGACAGTGCAATCTCCGCAATTGCTTTTCGTCAAGAGGCGAACGATCAAGAATCGAAGAGAAATAGCGTTTGAAGAAAAACTCCACTCCCTTTGGAGTCAGCCAACCAAAGGCGATTTTCAACGAAAACCGGCGGATGGCGGCGCTGTCAAATTTGTCCATGAAGTTTGTAGCGCAAATTAGAACACCCTTGAAGTTTTCCATTTGGCAAAGAAACTCGTTGACCTGGCTAATCTCCCAAGAGCGATAGGCTCCTTCCCTGGCAAAGAGAAAGGTGTCGGCTTCATCTATAAAGAGAATTGCCTTATCCCTTTCTGCCTCTTCAAACGCAGCCGCAATGTTTTTTTCACATTCGCCAATATAACAGCTCTGCAAATCGGAAGCGGTCTTAATGATCAAGGGTCTGTTCAATGTCTGTGCCATATGGCGGACAAATTGGGTCTTGCCACTGCCTGGAGGACCGTTGAGAAGAAGGTTCATGTTCGGTATCTCGAGGGATTTCTCCGTATCGTCAAGCCTCATAAAAAATGAGCCCACCATCGCGATAGCCTTCTCAAGATCGAAATTGGCATTAAGGCCCTCGAACGAGTATTCGCTGCAAACAGAACGCCACTGGCTTTTTTTAGGCTCTCTGCCAATGCGGATAAGCTGGCTTTCAATGTGCCGTTCGAGAATCCGGCTCATCGGCGCGTCGCCGGCGGGAAATTTCGCAGCCTGCATCAGGCATTCGCGGATCTGTGCGGGCTCCAGTGCGTATCTCGTGGCATACTCGGCGACTTTCTCTTCCGAAAGGCCCGTTTTGACATCCGGATATTCATCGAGAATGGCTTTCCAGATTGTCATCCGGTCCTTATTCGAGTAGCGCTTGAAACTGATCGAATAGGAGAAACGCCTCAGTGTCTCCGGTTCGGCCCCGGAGAGGGTGTTCGTCACCCAGAAGACTTTGGCTTCGGGATTTTCGAGAGCTTTGTTGAGCCACCCCTTGTCGCTGCGTTCGCCGAAGATCGACCAGGAATAACGCGTGCACAGCAGCCTGTCAGCTTCATCGACCAGTATCAGGCGCCGATCGCTGTTTTTTGCATACTTGATGGCGCACATGAGATCACGAATACGGTCTTTCTGGCTTCCGTCCTCGTTGTTCCTGATGGAAAAGATTTCATATCCAAGCTCCTGCGACAGACGCTTGACCATCGAGGTCTTTCCGGTCCCCGGTGCCCCATGCAGAAGAATGTTGCACCCTATGGGATGAGTCATAATCGATTTTACAATCTGCCAGTCGGTCTTGCTGACACAAAGCGGACGCGGTACTTCGCTGCTTAGATCGATCCTGTCAAACAACTCCTCGGAAAAATTTCTGGCGGCATTGATGCCGCTCAAATAACGTTCCACAGCCGGCGCAATATCAGGGCGGGCCGATGTGCTGCTGCTGCTAAAAATGATGATGTTGAGTTTGCGCAGCGAACCCTGCTTGCCGGCTATTTCCATTGCACGCTGCCGGCTTACACCTAAAAACATCGGCAACGACTCGAGGAAGTAGCGCTCTTCCCAAATTTCATCATCGTTCAGACAGCGGGCGAAGACGCCATATCTCTCGCCTGCTGTATAGATGAGAATTATGGTTTCGATCTCGTCAGTTTCGAGATTCAGGGAGTTTTTCAAATCATCGAGACGCCGGGAAAGATCGCCGTACTCGGAATCGGCTATCCTTGCCTGAGTCGTCTCAAATGCCAAGGCAAAGAGTTTTCCAATCTTATGACAGTTCTTCCGTAGAAAACTGGTTAAACGCGTTGATATTCGACCATCTTCAGCGCCATAATTGAAAAATTCATCGATACCCTCCACAAGACGCTCTTCGTCACCTGCGAGGCGCAAAAGCCGCTTCTTGAAAGCTGCTTCCTCCTTGCCATCCATGTAAGAGACAACCGTCCTTAGAATGTTGTCTACATCTATTTTCGTCTTGAGCAATGTCGGACAGTCCCGCAGCAGATTTCTTGCAAACACGATGGACCGATATTCAAAAAAAGCTTTTTCCATAATAATTCCTCAATTTGTGTGTAGCTTTAACCTTACAATTGTGGAGTTCCTCTATGAACGAGTGTGGACAAAATTTGTCATCAGGATTGTCCGATTTGCTGTAACCAGAAGGGTTGTGTATTTATTTATGTAATAATACAGTATGTTACGACATTTATGACAATTTTTGTCAAGAAGTGCCGATAATCTCCTCGACTCTGTCGTCATGACGCTCGTTTACTGTCATCGGCGTAGGCAAACAAACAGGAGCAGGAGAAATGTCGAAGACAAAAAAAGAAAAGAAGACTCTTCCAAAAATCAAAAAAAAGAGTTCCATCGAAGATGCCAAGACCATAAGGATTCTTGATCTTTTAAATATGGTTATAAATTCCAAGGGGCCGATTCCGTGCAAAACCTTCGAGGATCCAAAGTGGGGATGCGACAGGACCGTCAAAAGGCATTTTGAAGAGTTGAACCATTGGTGGGAACTTAACAAGGGCGGCCCTCTATTCGAAATCGTCGACAGTGACGGGAATCCTGCAGCGCATGGCGATCTTTTCATAAAAAAAATTGGAGGGAAACTGGAGCTGGATCGAAAGGTCGAGACACTCGCGATCCTGC
>JADFZC010000081.1 GCA_015232735.1 Oligoflexales bacterium
GCCTTCGGTCTTCCAGCCGAAAATTTTGCAATAAAGATGGGAATCCATCCCGATGTATCCACCACCAGTAATGTACAGATCATGAGGGAGCAATTCGGGAAGATGGGGGTGGCCTACAACTGGAAGTATACTCTGGATACCTCCAAACCTGATTACTACAAATGGACACAGTGGATTTTCGCGCAGCTTTACAAGCATGGTCTGGCCTACAAGAAGATGGCTCCCGTCAATTGGTGCGGATCGTGTCAGACGGTGCTTGCGAATGAACAGGTCAAGGATGGTGAATGCGAACGCTGCGGATCGAGCGTGGTGCGGAAGAATCTGAAACAGTGGTTTTTCAGGATTTCAAATTATGCTGAAGAGCTTCTTTCGGGTCTTGACGGGATCGACTGGCCGCATAAGACTGTTGCGATGCAGAAGAACTGGATCGGAAAGAGCATCGGCACTGAAATCAGTTTCAAGGTAAAGGGTACTGACAAATCATTTCAGGTATTTACCACCCGTCCTGATACCCTTTTCGGGGTTACATTTGTCACGATTCCCCCGGAACATCATCTTGTCGATGAGATAACCACTCCGGAGCAGAAAGAAGCGGTAGGCAAGTATGTACTTGATGCCTCGAAGATATCCGAGATGGACAGGGTGTCGACAGTCAGGGAGAAAACAGGAGTATTCAGCGGCAGTTATGCGGTCAATCCAATAAATGGGGAGACAGTGCCGATCTGGATCGGGGATTATGTTCTTGTGACTTATGGAACCGGTGCTGTCATGGGAGTCCCCGGACACGATGAAAGGGATTTTGATTTCGCAAGGAAGTTTGGCCTTACAATCCGTAAAGTCATATTGAAACCTGGTGAGGATCCAGGGAGCAGGCTGACCGAGGCATATGCTGAACCTGGTATCATGATGAATTCCGGTTCATATGACGGGATGGACAGCGAAGAGGGCAAGTATAAAGTCACCCAGGAACTGGAGCGGCTTGGGAGCGGAAAGGGAACGACAGTATTCAGGCTCAGAGACTGGCTTGTATCCAGGCAAAGGTATTGGGGGGCCCCCATTCCGATCATTTATTGCGATGATTGCGGTGAGGTCCTGGTTAAAGATGGCGACCTGCCCGTACTGCTGCCATCGGACGTTGAATTCAGGCCGACCGGGGAATCTCCTCTTGCACGGTGCGAGTCGTTCCTGAGCGTGAATTGTCCAAAATGCAAAAAACCTGCAAAAAGGGAAGCCGACACGCTCGACACCTTTGTATGCAGTTCGTGGTATTACCTGCGCTTTCCAAGTGCCAACTGCACTGATGTCCCGTTCGACAGGGAACTGACAAGAAAGATGCTTCCGGTCGATAAATACGTTGGCGGACCGGAGCATGCCTGCATGCATCTTCTTTATGCAAGGTTTATTACAAAAGCGTTAAGGGATATGGGTTACATAGACTTTGACGAACCATTTCTGAGTCTCACGCATCAGGGGCTGATTCTCGGCCCTGACGGTTTCAAAATGTCAAAATCAAGGGGAAACAGCGTTTCCCCCGATGAATATGTTGAGAAGTATGGAGCTGACATCCTGAGGCTGTATCTCTGTTTCGGATTCAATTATGTGGATGGAGGTCCCTGGGACGGCGGCGGCATAATTGCCGTGGACAGATTTATTGAAAGGGTCAAAAGACTCTTCAAAGAGAATGAGGCATTGTTTCACGATAGCAGCGGTATCAGTTCCTCCTTCGGAAAAGACGAAAAGACTTTGCTGAATGTTTTTCATAATACGATAAAATCTATTACGAATGATACCGAGAGGTTCATGTTTAATACTTCGGTAGCCAGGATGATGGAACTCTACAACGGGGTGACCGACTATATCAGAATCGTTTCGCCTGAGCAGCATGACAGAGGACTTATTAAAGAGATACTCTCCACTTTTTTAAGGCTTCTTGCCCCTTATGCCCCTCATATAAGTGAGGAGCTTTGGCATTGCTACTGCGGGAATGAATCGATATTCAAGGAGAGCTGGCCGGCCTGGGATGAAAGGTGGCTTGTTCTCGACAGGATCAATATCGGCGTGATGGTGAACGGGAAATTTCGCGCGGAGATTGAAGTTGGTGTGGATGATAATGAAGAGGCTGTGGCACAGGCTGCCGTTCTTCATCCGAAGGTTGTGCGACAGCTTGAGGGGAAGAAGCTTATTAAAAAGATTTTTGTTAAGGGAAAGATGATTAATTTGATTGTGAGTACTGGCTAGGGTCTGGCTAAATGTCATTTCCCGCTTTTTGTATTCTTGCGCTTTTATTATCCTGTTCTTTTATCAGCTCGTTCAGTCTATCCGCTGTCAGCCTTGTCCCCTTTGCATTCCAGTGCGTGTCATCCAGTTCGTACAGAAGTTCTTCCGGGTGGAAACTTTTATGCTTTTTGAATAGAGCTAGCGTGTCAATGACAAGGACGCCGCGATCCTGAAGGCCACTAATCAGTTTTTCAAGGAATTTTGACTCTCTTTTTGAAGGGAGCTGTTCGTAATAGATAGTCTCCTTGTTCGGAACAGGTATGAAAATGAATTTCTGATTTCTCTCCTTAGCACTTTTTTTATATGTAAGAAGCGCATCTGTCACCCTGTCGATTAGCTTATCATCCGGAGGTATCTCCGCTCCGTCTCCTCCGTAAAAAGTCATTTCTTTCCTCATCGCATATTCAGGGTCAGGTTTTTTTGGCTTCCAGCGGCCATCCTGAAAACGAGCTTTAAGGTAGTTGATGATGTTCAAATTTTGAAATTTGTCTATAAGCACCAATAAACTGAGAGGATATTGCGGCTTGGCGTAGGCAGTTACCGGAATGGATCCTTCAATTGGCGTGATTGACGGAATATCTCTTTCGACTTTCACATATGCAACGTACGGAGGTCTGACTTTTTCATACCTCCCATCCGAGTAGTATTCGGGAAACAGGGCGGGACCATAAATGTATGACTGAATATTATGGGATCTTGTCATGACTTCAGAAAGGATATCATTCTGGCTTACGGAGGAACCGACCCCATTTGAATCGCCGACAATAAAAAGATCCAGGGAGGAAAGATCATCCCTTGGCGTATTGCGCATTCCATATTTGTCCGTGAGCCATACCACATGCTTGGGCACTGAATGGGGTGTTGTCCTTCCCAAGTCGCCTCTTTCGTCCCATGTTTCCACTTTTTGAAGAGGATAAAACCAGGAGTCAAGTCCAGGTCTGCGACCCTTGACCATCAGCGCCTCCCAGCATCTGAAAGTAAAAAAGGTGGGAGGAAGGAAAAAGAGTTCCGCTGTCACCATGAAAAAGGCTGGAAATGCTACAATACAAAGCTTAAAAAAAAGCTTTCGAAATTCACTCATATTTGAAGGTCTCCTTTTATGACAGTCAAATCTGTTATATTCCGCTGGAGATTCATTAGCCGCCCTCCTCTTAATGATGTTATGCGCCGCTGACTGACTAAAACTGAAAATAAATAAACTGGCTCTTTTTGCTCAACATAAAATAAAGAACTGTATATGTCCCAAGCAGGTATGCAGGCCATCTTACCCAGACGCTCCTTGCGGAGAACAGCTCTCTGAGCACTTTGGGATTTTCATATTGCTCTATGACAAACAACATAAGAATCAGGAAGATGGTTTCTGTAAACTTGTTATTGTCAAACCCCATGTTGTATCCCATGAAGGTTCCGGAGCTGATAAAACTCCATCCCTCGTTTGCAGCCCGGGCAAGAGCCTTTGAAAGTCCCGAAGTCAGATTTTGGCATACCCACAGGCCATCCTGCACATTTTTTATTCTGAAAAAGATCCATGTGATGTTTATTAGAAAAAATGTTGATGCAACCTGGACAAATCCAGGCGGTTTCAGCCAGCCGGGCACAGGTCCGAGTTTCTTCTCGATCTTGGCTGACAAAATTCTCATCTGTCTGCCCACGACTATGTAAAGGCCGTTTAATCCCCCCCATATGATGAATGTCCAGTTGGCACCATGCCAGAGGCCGCTGACCAGGAAAGTTATCATCAGATTGACCGCTATTCGGACCTCGCCGGTGCGGTTGCCTCCAAGCGGTACATAAACGTAGTCCTTGAACCAGGTTGAAAGGGAGATGTGCCAGCGTCTCCAGAATTCGCCTATCGATTTTGAAAAATAGGGCTTGTCGAAGTTTGTCATAAGATTAAAACCCATGACCTGTGCCGATCCTATCGCGATATTCGAGTATCCGGAAAAGTCGCAATAGATTTGGATGGCGAAAAATATCGTTGCGACAATGAGCGGAATCCCTTCGTATCCTCTCGGGCTGGAGTAGACTGTATCAACCAGTATTCCGAGGCTGTCGGCGATCACAACTTTCTTAAAAAGTCCCCATGCCATCAGTTTGAGACCGTTTGTCACCCTGCGGTATTCGAAGAAGTGGACTTCCCTGAACTGGTGGAGGAGGTTTTGAGGCCGTTCAATTGGACCGGCTACAAGCTGGGGATAGAACATGACATAAAGGGCGTAATACCAGAAGTTGCGCTCGGGTTTCTGGTTGCCCCTGAATACCTCTATAACATAGCTTAAACTTTGAAATGTGTGAAAGGACAGACCTATGGGAAGTATCAGCTTTATTGCGGGGGCGGCATACGACAGACCGAGGAACCTTGCGATACCCTCTGCGCTTTCGTTAAAGAAATTGTAATATTTGAAAACGAACAGTATTGCGCATGTCAGGACTATGCTGCCCCACAGGGCTGCCTTCCTTATTTTTGGGTTTTTGCTTTCCGAGAGTATGATTCCTGCAGTGTAATCAACTAGAATCGTTAAAAAAAGAATAAAAATATATTTGGGTATGAATGCCATGTAGAAGTAGCAGCTGGATGCGAGAAGCAGGTAGACCCTGAATCTGTGGGGCAACAAAAAATACAATGCCGTTACTATTGGGAAAAAAATAAAAAATTCAAATGAATTAAAAAGCATTTCTGAATATGCCTCCACATGAAATCACGAAGCAATGCCCATGGTATAAAGACTATATATATTGATATTGTTTTAATAAAGCAACCAGGGTTTTGGCCAAAGGGCTAATGCATCTTAATTCCCTTGACTTTAGTTTTTAAAGGGTGGAACCTCTTATTCCAATGAGGAATGTAGTGCTGTTTTTGGGATAGCCAAGATATTCCTGCTGGGCGGAGTTTCCCTCTACCTTGACCGTTTGAACTCCTGCGCCGATGAAAAGACTCGTCTCCTCTCTCAGTGCATATAATATTGAGATTACTACTTCCTTTGCTGAAAAGGGAATATATTGCGGTACGTCGTCCTCATATTGCATATTATCGACCCCTTCGGGTTTTGAGGAATCGTATTTTTCATTTTTGATTTTGTTATCATTCGGTATTTTTGTCTTGTTTTTTGTGGAGCCGGCTCCTGATGGCATTATTCCCAAGCTCAGTTTCCAGGGAAATGCCGGAAAAAATATGAATTCGCTGTTTATTCCGTAATATGGCGCCGCACTGCTGATTCCGACTCCCCCGAATCCCAGCGCGAAGGAAAAATAGTCAGAAAGCCGTACAAATTGTATTCCAAATTTCCCGCTTAACGACAGGCTTTTGTTTACGGCAGGCTGTATCGCCAGTTCTCCGAAACTTGGCGTAAACACTCCATGAAATAAAAAAGAACGTTCTTTTTGATTTTCTCCAAGAGCAATTGTCGCAACTGAAAAAAGAAGAATGGATAATATGGGTCCGCGCAACATGATAAACTCCAAAATAGTCTGCATAAAGTATCTGATTTAATATTATACCAATCTAGTCCACGGGGCTGAAAGTTAATTCGTCGCTGGCGAATTTTGCGCCAGCAACGAATTTCGGTGAGCGAAGCTAGTATAGGATTTCCCCGAAATTTCAGTATATTTCAAACAGATCCTATGCTTTTCTTCGCTTGCCAGGATACGTCCGTGGCGCATTTCGCGCCACGAATTAATTTAAGGCATTTTGCGTCAGCGACCGATCGAGCGGCCACTACTTACCATAACCATAACATGGTCTTTATTAGCGGTCAGCCGGCGTTCTTGATTTTTTTCTGGTTTAAAAGCGTGTGGATCGTGGATGTGAGTTCATCTAACTCCTCAATATCCCTTTTGCATATTTCATCGCAGCCAAGTTGTTTTGCGTATTCAAAGTCTTCCTGCATAAGGGTTTTACTGAATGCAATAACCGGTATGTGCGTTGTACTCTGGTCGTTTTTTATCTTTTCAATCGTTTTGAATTCATTCGGCTCTTGGATATATCTATCTATAATAATTAATGAATTATTGGGTAAATTACGTGCTTTTTCAAGGGCCTTTGAATTTTCACCGGCTACATCCACTGAAAATCCGTTTGCTTTCAGCCTGTGAGCGAGAATCATGCTGTTCAATTCACTATCGTCTATTATCAAGATGTGAGCCATGTTTCTCCCCTTCCATTTTTTACCACGCTGGGATGATTGTAGCATTTTAAGCCAGCAAAGAAAATCCGTGAGAAGAGGAGAAATTCACATAAATTTATTTGCAGCCGTTGGCTTTTAAGGCAAGATCTGTCGGATTTGTATTTATGCCGCTGTGGGTTGCCTGAAAACCGAAAGTAGCTGAACCATCCTTGGCAACGATGTCATTCCATGACAGTCCTTTTACCATTATCGGGTTTGAGCCGGATTTTAGATCGCCGCTCCAGAGGTTTGTAATCTTTTGGCCGTTTTGCCAGCTCCATGTGGCTGTCCAGTCGGAAATTTCCCCTTTTGTTTGATTTTTTATTGTAATTTCGGCAACAAATCCATTTTCCCACTGATTGACTATTTTATAGGAAATCAGGCAGCGCTCATCACCGCCGCCGCCGGTATCTCCGCCTGTGTCACCGCCTCCGCCGCCGGTATCTCCGCCTGTGTCACCGCCTCCGCCGCCGGTATCTCCGCCTGTGTCACCGCCTGAAGATCCATCGGAAGCAGGCTCTGTACCCCAAAGGAGTATACCTTTTTCGTATATTGGAATGAATTGAGTCTTCTTCAGGGAGGATGATTCAAGATTTTTGAAAGACGGATCTTTTGAAGGATTCCAGCGAATAGTTGCATTATCCGGGAGGGAGAATCTGAACTGAGCCTCTTTCTGTGATGCGCTGTCGCTTCCAGGATAAATATCCACGTCCTTGAAGAAGACTTCAACGTAATAAATTCCTGCCTCAATATTCCATGGTCTTAGGGAAGAGATGCCTGAGCCCTGAGTGTATGCGGTTGAAATTTTTATATCTGACAATTTGTAGCCTGTTTTCAGTATTTCACTCAAATTTACAAAATATTTAAATGAAAGATCTTTCGAATGCCTTGCGGGCCAGGCGGAATGGTTATAGATTTTGGCGGCGATTTCCACATAACGTTCTGAAGAGCTGTTTATTTTGGCTTCAACAAAGAATTCATCGTCCCTTTTCTCCTTCTCAGGAAAGGTTTGAAGAATGGAACCGCCGTGTTTTTGAGACAGAAAGGCCAGGGCGCCTGTAAAGCCCGCGTTATAGTCTGTGGCTACCTCATTTTTTACATAGTCTTTTCTGCTATCCTCATACTTGTCATCCGATCCCGGACCGCCTACGAGAGCTCCATAAAGGATATGACGGTTGTCCTTTGGATTTTCCAAATTATTGCTCCATGATCCATGTGATCCTCTGTGATGGGGGTTTCTCGGGGGATTGTTTCCAAAACCTACGACATAACTTCTGGAATCAGGATTTTCGCCAAGCATGTAATCGATCTGTGCCCTCGCGAATTTTTCGTAGACGGCCGCCTTTTCCTGACGGATATTGTTTTTATTTAAAAAATCCGAATAAATGAATGCCATAAGGGCGGTATTTGCGGAATATCTCAATGCACCCCAGGGACTCAGCCATGCGAGACCGCCAGGTGAATAGGTTATATGTTCACCCTTGTATCCAGTTGTCCAGAAGTCAAGCCATCTCTCTACATCCTTCATATACTTTTCATCGCCTGTGGCAATGCTCATTAATAAATAGGAACCATACGACTTGTCATCCCAGGCGTGTGTCCATTTGTAGACCTTGTCCTCTTTCGAGCCGTTTTCCAATGCGATTTTTTCATACTCAAGCTTTGCTTTTTCAAGATATGCCGGATCATTTGTCGCTTTGTACAGCCACAGGCCTGCCCAGACAATTTCGTCCTGATAACCGCTCCACGAGTTGTAATAGCCTTGTGCATCTGTTATGCATTTTACATAAGTGCCTCTGAATTTATCCGCGAATTCGAAAAGTTGAACAGCATGTTCCAGAAGTTTTGATGAATAGGCGGGATCTGTCTGCCTGAACACCATCGATGCTGATGCCATTGCAGCAGATGTTTCTCCGGCAAGATCAGAGCCGGGGCAGCTTTCATCGATCTTGTAGGCTGGACGGATCATGGTCATTACTTCCGGAGCTCCCCAGAATGCATGGTCCGAGCTTCCGTTTCCAACCTGGCCCCACAGCACGTGCGGGGCGGCATGGGCTTTTAAAAAGTAGTCGTTGACCCATCTGATATTATCCAGAATATATTCAAGCTGGCCGAACTTGGCATAACCATCCCTGTATTCCAGCACACCGAGTGAGAGCAAAGTTGCGGTACTTGCCATTGGAAGGCCGAATTTTACATGGTCTCCGGCATCATACCATCCTCCTGTAAGATCGATGCCGACATCCTTGCCGTCATCCATTCCGGAATTTCCTCTCCACTCGACCCGATTGCCATCAGGCAGCGGGCCTGCTCTTTGCGCTTCGTAAAAAAAGATAGATTTTTGCAATGCTTCTGGATAATTGAAGTCAGCTGACAGCAATTGTCCGCAAGCCCCTAAGGAGATGATCGTAAGAGAATGTTTCAGGATATTTTGGGTTCCAATTTTCATATTTTCCTCTTCATGCAAAAATTTCATTTGAAAATTCAAGATCTTTTACGAAAACTCTGAACTTCCCGATCGATTCGTATGAATAAGACCTCTCCAGGGGCGTCTGCCCACAGGAAAATTGGTCATATTACCTAGCTGTTTTAGGCATAATTATAACATTGACCGGCAAAAGCGATCTCTTTAGATTTTTGAATGCATCACTGTTCAGATTGAAAAATGCTTTTCATAACATGGCTCAGTTAACCGTGATTTGATGAATAACTGTCTGATATCGATAATGTACCCTGACATATTTGCAGAAATATGAATTCTGCTGTTATCAATGGGATATTAAGAAAAGATAAATTGATGCAACCAGGAAACTGTCAGAGCCTGTTGAAAAAGCCATGACTCGGCGTTGCTCGTCGCCTAAAAAATCCT
>JADFZC010000082.1 GCA_015232735.1 Oligoflexales bacterium
TTCCCCTGAAAATAATTGAACGCGAGCCCATTGAATATCGTGATTGCTCTCAAATATATAAAAAAAACTTCTGAGTAGAAACTTATGAGCATTTTTTGACTTGCTCATATCCATAATTCATTCCTCCACTTCTTTGATCTCTAAAATGTCAACCGGCCTTGGTTTCTTTTTCTTGAGGACTGACCACCCTAGAGAGCGTTATTTTTTTATCTGTTCCATCAATGGCAAATTGCGAATGTTTAACCCACATGTCTGATCTGAGGTGGTCCCGGGCCTCCTTGGATATCAGTATCTCACCATCTTTGACAAAGCTTTCAATGAACCGGGTATGATATATCGCCGAACCTATTGCAGTATAATCCGTTTTTTGGGGCCCCCCAACCATTCCGACGATTGCTTCACCATGGTGTATGGCAATCTTATACCCGATATCCGTGTCAAACTTCCTGACCCATACGGAGCTCAGTTCCCGAAGATTCTTCTCCATTTCAAGTGCAGAGAAGCAGGCATTTTCAACCTGAATATTTGCCGTCATAGGGGAGGGAACACCAAAAAGTGCTATGATTGATCCGTCTTCAAAGCGATCAATTATTCCCTTGTGGGAAGATATGATTTTGGTCATTTCTATATAGTAGTCTTTAAGGAGGCTTACAATCTTTTGAGTGCCAAGCTCATCAATTTTGTCCTTGATATTGCTAAGTGTTGCAAAGAGAATTGTTATTTTCATATTTTTTGGCTCGGTCTCAAATATGGCCTCGCCATTCAGAATCCTGTCAATCAATTCAGGGGGAAGAAATCGTCTCAAAACGCCGTTGGCAATTTCCTGGTTGATGGAGGCTATCTTCTTTTCACCCTGCTTAAGTTTCAGCAGGTTTTTAACAAGACTGATAAGCTCCATATAATCAAACGGTTTTCCAAGGAATGCATCAGCACCCATATATGTACCTTCTTTTTTGCTGGTTTCATCGCTTTTCGCGGTTAGAAGCACAATTGGAATTGAAGAAAGCATTTGATCTGCTCTTATTGCCTGCAATAGCTCAGGACCAGACATCAGAGGCATCATCCAATCTGAAATAATTATATCTGGCTTTTGAGCATAACATTTTTTTAGGGCCTCTTTCCCGTTCAGGGCTATGGATACACGGTATTTTTCACTTCGTAAATATTTTGAGATCAAATGAACCATATCGATATTGTCATCAACAACAAGTATAAGCTCCCTGGTTTTATCGGAATCCATATTGTCTCTGTTTTCCAAACCAATTTCCTCTTCGGTAATCTCGGGATCTTCAGTATCAGCGAGGAACCAATCCTTGATTTTATGCTTGCTTGTCAATGACCTGCTTTCATTCATCCTTATTTCAAATAAATCTTTCAAAATCTCATCAAAAACTTTTTCGGCATTTCTTGGATACTGAACTTCCTTTAATAGTATTCCAATGGATTCCAGTTCTGCCAAAGAGTCATTTTTCCTTTCTGAACGTAAAACAAAGATTTTTATATCAGGGTCTCTATACTGGATTTCAGAGAGAGCCTTTTCTCCATAGGTTCCGAGCATGGTTTCATCCATTATGAGTGTCTTTATTTTGTATTTTTTACATATCGTTTTGAGTTCATAAAGATCGTCTACACATCTATTTTTGGAGAATTCTGGATTGCAGTCCACTATCCGGATCAAATCTTCCTGAAATTTCTCCTCACTTAGCACCATGACAAGATCTAAAAACGGCTTCTCGGTCTTTGAAATAGGAAATGTAACAGTGAAACATGAACCCTCACCATACTTGCTGATGACATCCACATAACCATGCATTTTTTCGGCAAGATCTTTTGACAGCGCGAGTCCAAGACCAGTTCCTTCATAAGGCTTGGAGGCGGAGTCGTCAAGCTGGGAAAAAAGTTTGAAAAGTTTTTTCTGATTTTCAGGAGTTATGCCTATTCCGTCGTCTATGACAGATATAATAGCCATATTTTCGACCTGTTGAAGCTGGAGAGTGATTGTTCCATTTTCCCTTACATATTTGAGAGCATTTGAAAGGTAATTGAAGATGATTTTTTCAAGCGAGTCAACATGTCCATTTATGAAAATACTTTGGAGGCATGTTCTGTCAGGTTTTTCGTTATTCACTCTAATAATAAATTCAATATTCTTTTTTTCAGCGGGTTCCCTGAAGTAATCGCCGACGGATATTACGAGCTCTGTGAGATTTACCGGGGCAAGGTCAAGCCTGCTTCCTGCAAGGGAATATTTTTGGAAATCGAGAAGCTGATTTACAAGTCTTAAAAGCCTCTTTGAGTTTTTAAGGGCTGTAGATATGTCTTTGTCAAGAGGATAGCTGATCTGTGCATTTTCAATGGGGTTGATGACAAGTGTGAGAGGGGTTCTTAACTCATGAGAGACATTTTGAAAAAACGTAGTTTTATACTTGTCTATTTCCTTTAGTTTTTTATTCGCCTCTATAAGTTCTCTTGTTTTGTCTTCAACTTTTTTCTCAAGTCCGTTATTTAGCTCTTCAATGTTTTTCTGGGCTTCCATCTGTTCAATGCGGATTTTATCCCCCAGTGCAAATGAAAGAAGCACAATTTCTATGGCTGATCCGATTTGAATGCCATATTCAGTCAGAATATTTGAGGGTAGAATTCCAAGTGCCTTGAGAGAAAAAATGGTAGCCCCAATCAGAAGCGCGCTGAAGGCAATCACATAAAATCTCGCAGGTCTGTAACCCTTTATGAGGCAGGTTATGCTGATGATAATTAAAATAGGTGCTGCAATAGGATTGAGAGTAGATAAAAAAGCGCCGCTGTAGCGAGATCCCGTGGAAGAAAGGATTATTGCCATAATGGACCCGGGAATAATAAAGAAATTAATTGTATGGTTGAAAAAGACGGATCTGGCTTTTAGCTTGAGAAAAATCTTTGTAAAAATCGCAAAGAAAAGATCAACAAAAGAGACAGCAATATAAAAGGACGAATTGGCAAGAAATATGTTTTCAGGCCAGAGATATCTAAAGTCAACGCCATTCACCCCAGCCTGGAATATCAAATAGGAAATGGCATATAATACATACATAAGGTATGCTAAGTCCCTAATCAGGATAAAAAGGAAGAAATTGTAAAGAACCATGACTGAAATCATTCCATAGTACATTCCGAAAATAATCATTTCCGTGGATTTCGCTGAGTTGAACTGTTCAGATGTCCAAAAAACAAGAGGAAAAATCATCGTATTGTAACTGCGGATACGAATCATTACAATGAGTTTTTGATTTGGTTCGATCGAGATTGGAAATGCAAAATTTTGATAATCTATAGGCCTTTGATTATAAATGAATTGGTCACCGGTTTTTGTAATACGCACTTTTCCGTTCACCCCAAGTTCATAAAGGTCCACATAGTCATGATAATGATGGGCAATCTCAAGAACAAAATCTCTGTTTTTGGAACACTGGTTTTCAATAAGTAATCTTATCCAGTATGAGGACTCAGTGTAGCCAAAGCTTGGAACGTTGTCCGTTCGGTTGCTGATCCAATTAGGCTCATATTTTTTTTCATCACCAATAATAGCTGCTATATCAATATTTCCAGTAGGATCTTCAAAGTAGTCGATATATTTTGACAGATTCAATTCATAATGGCGATCCTCTAAAATTATCCGCGCCATCTTTTCAGAGCTAGTATTGATCCAGGTTTGTACCTGATCGTATGTGATATTGTCCGGCATTTGGCTTGATATTAAAGGCTGCATGACCCTTGAGCCAGTGAATCCAGCATGAAGCGACGATGATAAAAAGGTAAATGAAGAAAATATGCACAGCAGATTGAGACAGATATGGCGTCCTAAACCGGCTGTATATAAAGGCCTTAAAAAACAGGCCATGGAAAAAATTTCATTGAAATTTGACATCATCAAACTTTCTTTCCATCATATTTGACAAGCAAACTGTTTCTAAATAGGCTGCATCGATTACAAAATTCCAGCGCAGATCGCAATTGCCGCTGAACAAATGGAATAGGCCCTCCAAATATGCATTTATTATCGGAAATATTTTGGAAATGATTAAGGGTTTTGATATGGCCCTTGATCACTCACTACATGCGATCAGTGATTCAGACAGCATTTTTTTGCGGGGTTTGGGGATTTACAATTCTTGCAAGCGTCAATTTTTTGTCGTTTCCTTCCATTACGGGGTTATCATATCTGACCCACATGTCAGTCCGGAGATAATCGCGGGCATCCTTCGATATCAAAAGGTCTCCATCCTTTGCAAGTTCCTCGATATGCCTCACAAATAGGATTGAAGCGCCTATTGCAGTGTAGTCTGTTCTCAAAGCGCTTCCAATAGTTCCCACCAGGGCTTCACCAAAGTGAATTACTACCTTGTATCCCAAAGATACATCAATGTTTTTGCTCCATATTGGAAGAGCCTCCAAAAGTCTCTTTTCAATGTCAAGGGCTGCCCAGCAGGCCTTTTCAATCTGCAGCTCAGGATCTTCTTCTTTGGGAACACCAAAAAGCGCTCTTATTGAACCATCTTCAAACCGATCTATGATCCCTTTGTGGGAAAATATTATATTTGTCACCTCTGTGTAATATTTATTCAGAATATCTGAAGTATCGCTTGGACTTATCTCACCAATATATTCCTTGAAATGGCTCAATGTTACGGCAAGGATCGTTATTTTGGTGTATTTTGGTTTTTTGTCAAAAACGGATTCTCCCTTCAAAATGCTTTCTATCAGTTCAGGTGGAAGGAAACGCTTTAAGACGCTATCTGCAATCTCTCTGTTCAATGTGGCAATTTCCATTTCACCCTGTTTCAATTTCAGGAGATTTCTGACAAGGCTTATAAGTTCCATATGGTCGAACGGTTTGCCGAGAAATCCATCGGCACCAAAAGAGGTTCCTTCTTTCCTTGTGGTTTCCTCGCTTCTTGCCGTAAGAAGAATCACGGGGACTGCAGAAAATATTTTATCGTTTTTAATGTTTTGAATGAATTCGGGGCCTGACATCACCGGCATCATCCAGTCTGAAATGATCAGATCGGGTTTTCTTTTTTTGCATTTTTTTATCGCATCAATACCGTTTATTGCTGTTGAAACCTGAAAATTTTCATCTTTTAGATACCCTGTAATTAGGCGGAGAAGATCGACATTATCATCAACGACAAGAATATGTCCACCTTGCAGATTTTTAGCTTCACCGCTATTTTTATCTGGATCTTCCATATCTTCAGCCCCAGGAGAATCTTCAATATCTGCGAGGAGCCAATCTTTTATTTTGTGCTCACTTTCCTCTAATTCAGATTTACGCTTTTTGTTTTCAAAAAGGCTTTTTAATATATTCTCAGCTATTTCTGAGAAGACCATGTTGGGCGGAAGTTCCTCCGCATTTATCCCCATGGTTTTAAGCTCAGCCGCAGGATTCATACCTTCCGAAGATCTCAAAATAATGACTCTCAAATAGGGATTCGACTCACATATTTCCTTTAATGCCTGGTTTCCGTACACTCCCAGCATCATTTCGTCACAAATCAGGCATTGAATAATGAACTTACTGCGTACTTTATTTAGCTCAAGCAAATCTGAAAAATTTTTCACTGTAAGAGGCTCCGGCATTGAAACTGCCAGATTGTGGATCTCATCCTGAGTCATGTTGTTCTCGGTAATTATGAGTGCAAGGTCAATAACAGGCAGCTCTATCCTCAAAATTGGAAAGATCGCTGAAAAACAGCTCCCCCTTCCCAGAGTGCTTGACACTTCAACTCGTCCCATCATTTTTTCGGCAAGTTCTTTTGAGAGAGCCAGTCCTATTCCGGTTCCTTCGTAAGGTTTTGAGCCCGTCTCATCTGCCTGCGAAAATAGTTTAAAAAGCCTCTTCTGATCCTCGTCAGAGATTCCCGCCCCATCATCAGTGACCGAAATAATGGCCTTATTCTCTATACTTTGAAGAAGCAAAGTGATTTTGCCGTAGTTTTGAACATATTTGAACGCATTTGAGAGATAGTTGAATACAATTTTTTCCAAGGCATCTATCTGACCATTAATATAGATATTTTGAAAATATTCTCCATCACCGTCAATATCATTGATTTTCAATTTAAATTCTATATTTCTTTTTTTTACGGCCTCCTTGAAATAATCGCCAACAGACATTAAAAATCTTGTAAGATTGACCGGCTCTAGTTTAAGTGTTGGTGACGCAACAGCATGTTTTTGAAAGTCAAGGAGCTGGTTCATAAGCCTTAAAAGCCTTTTTGAATTTTTCAGTGCCACTGAAATGTCCACGCTGGAAGGATCAGTTTCAGAAGCACGCTCCAGAAGATTTAGAATCAATGTGAGGGGAGTTCTCAGCTCATGTGATATATTTTGAAAGAAATTTGTCTTGTTTTTATCCATTTCCCTCAGCTTTTGATTTGCCACGGAGAGTTCATTTGTCTTTTCCTCAACCTTTCTTTCAAGGCTGTTGTTAAGTTCCTCGATATTTCGCCGAGCTTCCTCCTGCTCCAGACTTATTTTGTCTCCTAGGGCAAAGGACAAAAGGACAAGCTCCGCAGCGGAACCGATTTGAGCGCCATATTCCGTAAGAATATTTGACGGTAAAATTCCAAGCTGCCTTAAGGCAAGAAGCACCGCGCCAAGGAGAAGCGTGCTGAATGCCAGAACGTAAAATCGCGCCGGTCTGTAACCCTTGAACAGAGATACGATGCCCGTCGCCATTAAAGCCACTGAACCGACAGGCTGAAGCGTCAAGAGAACAGTATGAGATATTTTCGCGCCCTTCATCGAGAGAACAAATCCCATGATTATCCATGGGTAAAAAACAAAGTTGAGAATCCTATGCAAAAAGCGGTGGTTTTTTCCCGTTTGAAGAAATATTTGTGTGAAGAATGTAAGCCAGAAGTTTACAAAAGAGAGGAATATATAAGTCCCAAAATTTGCCATAAACGTGTTGTTTGGCCAGATATGTTTCGAGCCCAGCCCGTTTTGGGCTGCTTGGAAAAGAATAAATGATATTGCGTAAATGACATAAACGGCGTATGCCTTGTCCAAAATTGTAACGAAAAGGAAGAGATTGTAAAAAATCATGACGGCAAGCATGCCGTAATATATTCCCAAAATGGTGAGTTCTCTGGATTTTTCCGAGTTGAACAAGTCAGGGTCCCATATTTTTGCCGGAAAGATAATGGGATCTATAGCCTGAAGGCGAATTAGAATCAGGGCGCTCTCTCCTTTTTCCATTTCTATGGGAAATGCAAAATTATGGTGATCCACCATCCTCTGGCCATATGGATATTGATCGCCCGTTTTAACAGCACGATAGCCTCCATTCCGGGAAAAAGAAAAGAATTCGATGTAGTCAAGATATGGATATGAGATTTCAAACAAAAAATGTGTTCTGGATGGATCTTTATTTACAACAAGATATCTGAACCAAAAAGAGGATTCGCTTAAGCCAAAGGATGGAACATCATCTGTTTTCCGGCTGATCCAGTGATTTTTCCTCTGAGAGTTATTGATTATATCCAATAAACCCATCTTGCCGGACGAGTCTTCCAGATAGTCGGAATATTTTGAAAGCGTGATTTGGTAATCATTGCTGTTAATAGTTATGGGAGACAGATCCTTTGAAAAGCCCTTTACCCAGTTTTCCACTTTGCTGTCAGGCGCCGTAAAAATAATATTTTTGTTTAATATAAGCTGCTGTTCCGTCATGATATGCGGTGCGGCTTCAAGATCCGTCAAAAGTAAGGCAAAAGCAAATAAAAATAATATGGGCAGTGCCATATTTTCAATTGCTTTGCTCATTTTCGTCAATTTAATTCTCCCTAATAAAAAAACCTGACATTTCAAGTGACAGTCAATTTTAATAATCTTTCACCCCGCCTTTTTTATCTCCTCTTCCGGTGTCGTTAATCTTGCAACCACAATCCTTTTTCCGCTTTCCTCCAAAGTAATATGTCCATGCTTTACCCATGTATCTGGCGGAAGATAATCCCGAATATCCATTGATATGAGAATTTCTCCGTCTTTTGCATAATTTTCTATTTGCTTTGCTATATGTACTGAAGTGCCAATTGCGGTGTAATCAGTCCTGTGAGAACTTCCTATGGTTCCAACAATAGCTTCACCATGGTGGATTCCCATCCTGAAATTCAGGTTGACACCATAATCTTTATTCCACTCAGCAAAAAGGGTTGACAATCTTTTCCTCATGCCAATGGCACAGAGTCTGGCATTCTCTGTCTGAATTTTAGCGGGAAGCTGGCTAGGAGCTCCCCAAAAAGCCCTTATTGAAGCGTCTTCGAGACGATCAGTAACTCCTTTGTGTGAGAATATCAAAGATGTTATTTCCGAGTAGTAGTTGTCCAGGAGTCGTGTAAGATTGATTGGGCCAAGTTCCTCGAAATTATCCTTCAGCTTTGTCAGGCTTACAGTCAGAATAGTGATTTTTTGATATTGCGGCGTGTTTGAGAAAACTTCCTCTCCCTGTAAGATTCGTGTTATCAGTTCCGGAGGCAGAAAACGCCTCAAAATGTTTTCCGAGATCTCATTGTTCAGTTTTGCTATTTGTTTTTCTCCCTGCTTGAGTCTTAAAAGATTTCGCACAACGCTTAAAAGCTCAAGCTTGTCAAATGGTTTTCCAAGATATGCGTCTGCGCCCAGAGATATTCCTGATTTTTTTGATATCTCGTCGCTTTTTGCTGTCAACAGTATTGCAGGTATTGATTCAAGATGCGGCGTTTTTCTTATCTGGGAAATTAGCTCCGGTCCCGACATTTCCGGCATCATCCAGTCCGAAATCAAAAGGTCGGGCTTTCTCTTTATGCATTTTTCCAGTGCAATTCTGCCGTTCAGAGCAGCGGAAACCCTGTAACCCTCGTTTTTCAGATAGTCTCTGATCAATTTCAGCATGTCCACCATATCATCGACTATGAGAATGTAATTGCCTTCGGCTCCATTGTCTTCCATATCGTCGGCAAATATTTCCCTATTTTCCTCGGCAGGCACTTCAACGTCTGCCAGATGCCATTCTCTCTCTCTTTTAATAGTCGGCTTATTTTCGTTGATTTCCTCAACATTGTTACTTTTCAGTTCTTGATTGATATCATTGGCTAGCGATGCAGCACCTATGGAATCGGAAAAAACTATCGGCTTTACCCCCATTTTTTGGATATCCAATGAAAAATCATATTCGTTTGAATAT
>JADFZC010000083.1 GCA_015232735.1 Oligoflexales bacterium
GGTGAAGAGGTATGGATGACTGAATGGTCGTCTGTTGTAAGTGAAGGCCAGCTTGCATCGGCAATAAGACATATGCGAAAGATCCTCCGCGACCTTGCCTACCTTGAGTTCAACTACTATTTTTACTGGCTTGGTGCGAGTGAAAGAAGCGATTTTGCCGGAGAGGAGCTGATATACAGACCCGCAGGCCGGGGCTTTGAGAGAACGAAGCTATACTATATCCTGAAAGAGCTTTTCAACAGGGTGCCGAAGGGGTCAGTCGTCCGGACCCTGGGTGAGAATAATGATCCCGGACTGGAAAGCTTCGGTCCCGACAATGTGGATATGCTCTCGTTTGCGATCGGGGGCAAAATGGTGATTGTCCTTGTCAATCCCACTTCCGACGCCAGGAGTTTTACAGTATCCGGTGTTACAGGTGAAAACGCCGTCGTCCTTCGAACGTCAGAATCGGAAGACATGAACAGGACAGGAACATTCCCTGTTAGAGACGGTCAGCTGACCATTGAGCTCCCTGCCATGACAATCCTTTTGATTGAAATATCGTAATGTCAATGTTAATGTCAGGGCAAGCACGACCATCCAGCTGAGCTGTAACGCCCATCTTGCCGACAGCAGTGTTGAAGTAGGCGTCAATCAGGGAGGAAATTCATCAGCCGGTGTCGTAGGAGTCCATGTCGGGTCAAATGTCAACGTTCAAAGGGTTGGATGCCAGTAGATTTTGTAGATGGGCATGGCCTATCTATCTGTGGAATCTGCGCAGTCTGCAGAATCTGTGTGTAAAAATATTTCAATTGATTAAAGACTTGCGGGTAATAGTCAATCAAAATCTGCATACTGGCTAAAGTATATGATTGAAAGCAAAAGTTCGCTGGGCAGCCGCTTTTTTCTGGAAATATCACATCCTTCTCATGACTATCTGGAACTTTATGTCATAAGCTCCGACGGGAAAATGAGGATTATGAAGGGAGGGGATCAATACCCGTATAATATCAGACCGATTGACCACCAGAATTTTGTGTTTCCTCTTCAGATACAGAAAGGCGAAAGCCTGATGATGCTTCTTCGAAGCGAGGGGATAGATGCGATGATATTTCCCATGACCTTATGGGAACCGGACCATTTTTATTCAGTGAAATCCCAGGAGCTTATACTTTTTGGACTTTATTATGGAATGATTTTCGTGATGCTGCTTTATAACTTTTTTCTTTTCGCATCGATCAGGAATCCTTCATATCTTTTTTACTCCATATACGTCACGTCATATATGATTTATCAGGCATCAATAAACGGACTTTCCTTCAGATATCTGTGGCCTGAAAGCAGATAACGACGTGGACGGATACTTTGAACATATTCTTGTCGTGGATGACAATATCGATATGCTTCACTTGATTTCGGATTATCTGAAGCATGAAAAATATTCTGTTTCCCTGGCGTTAAACGGGAAGGAGGCGCTTGGCAGATCCATGAGAAGAGCGCCCGACCTGATAATCGCCGACTGGATGATGCCTGTGATGTCCGGTGTTGAGTTGCTTGAATATATGAAGAATGATGAACGGCTGGCTTCGATTCCCTTCATACTTCTCACTGCCAAAAGTGATGAGGCCAGCAAAAAGGTGGGAGTGTGTACAGGCGCGGACGCCTTTCTCGGAAAACCGTTCGATCGGGAGGAACTTTTAAGCCTTGTGAAAAATCTTTTGAAACTAAAGCAGGGTGAAAGGCAGATAGCATCCCTGAACCGGGAGATTGCCAATGGAGTTTTAAGGCGTTTTATGCCGCCCCAGATGGTGGAAAAGATATTGAAGGGAGAGAATGTTTTTGACAGCAAGCCTAAAAATGAAAAAGTGACGGTACTGATAGCCGCCTTAAGCCATTTCAGGGAATATGTGGATGATATGGGTCCTGCCAATCTGTCCGAACTTTTAAATGAATATTACTCCGGGATGACGGAAATCGCGTTTTCCCATGAGGGTATCATCGATCGTTTTGAAGATGGCTGCATAAGGGTGCTTTTTGGTGTTCCCACCGGGGCCGCTCCTGAAATTCAGATAGGGAACGCATGCCGGTCTGCGCTTGCAATGGAACAAAAGACACTTGAGATTTTACCCAAATGGAATGTTCAATCCGAGACAAAATTGAGTTATAAAATGGCGGTGCATTTCGGGGAGGCAGTTGTTGGAACAGTTGGCAGCAGTCTCAAGACGGACTATACGGCCATAGGCGGGATGATCCATTTTGCAAAAATAATAGAAAGCTTTGCAAAAGATGGGGAAATTTTGATATCTATGGATGTAAGGGATAATCTCGGTCAAGGCATGTGGGTGCGGCATGGCCAGTTTGTAATTGATGGAAGCGGGAAAAAAGTGACTTTGGCCAGACTGGTGTCGCCGGTTTTAAAAGAGCAGGAAAAATGAAGACACTGACAGCATTCAATCACAGAAATTATCGCCTATGGTTTATCGGTCAGCTCATATCCCTTTTCGGCACCTGGATGCAGAGCACTGCACAGGGCTTTCTGGTTTATGAACTGACAAGGTCGCCTGCCCAGCTTGGAATTGTCTCCTTTGCCGGAGGGCTTCCGATATGGCTTTTCATGCTGTATGGAGGGGTGGTGGCTGACCGTATGTCCAAGCGGAGCCTCCTTCTCAGGGTTCAGATGGCGTTGATGGCTTTTGCCTTTATTCTTTCGGCGCTTGTGTTCATGGGCGTGGTCAGGCCTTGGCATATAATAGTTCTTGCTTTTTTGAGCGGTGTCGCAATCGCTTTCGAGGCGCCGACGCGACAGGCCATGGTTTCCGAAATGGTCTGCAAGGAGGATATTGGAAACGCCATAGCTTTGAATTCCACAATGTTCAATACGGCAAGCGTGATAGGTCCAGCCGTTGGCGGCATAACATATTCGGTTTATGGGCCTGGATGGTGTTTTCTGCTGAACGGCTTTTCTTTTCTCGCAATAATAGTTTCTTTGATGATGATGACGAATATGGGCGAGGGCAACGGCAGGAAAAACAAGGAAAAGGTCTGGAGCGAGCTTATGGAGGGGTTTGCGTATGTGGCAAGGGAACCTTTGGTTCGAACGACCATGATTGCCATCACGGTAATGAGCCTCTTTGGTCTGAGTTATGTTACGATATTTCCATCATGGGCTGCAGAGTACCTTCATGGGGACGCGCGCACGGCAGGATATATGCACTCTTTCAGGGGGGCTGGTGCTGTTGCTGGTGCACTTTCGATTGCATTTATGGGAAGGATTTCAAACAGGGGAAGGCTTTTTCAAATGTCATCCCTGATTTTTCCCATAGTGCTGATATTTTTCGCGCTTACGGATAACGTGCATTTGTCCATGTTTTGGCTGATATTGGTTGGCGGAAGTTCCATGTTCATGCTGAACATGGCGAATTCGATGATACAGTGTACCGTTCCCGACAGGCTTCGCGGACGGGTCATGTCCGTATACAGCCTGACATTTTTCGGAATGATGCCTGTTGGCGGGTTATTGATAGGCTCATTGTCCGATTTAATGGGGGAACGCATTTCGATTATCGCCTGCGGAACTCTGGTGGTTCTGACAGCCTTGTCGCTGCAGTTTATGGGGAAGATATTCAAGGAAACGGTCAAAGAATCATAACCTGGACCATGCAACCGGATTTCTTGACTGAGAAATCTGGAAATTGACGAGTCTTTGCTCGTAACTCAGGCCTTTCCCTTCAACATGGATATTCTGAACCAGATCTTTCCTGTTTATTTTGATGATAAATTTCTTTTCCCTGCCTGTAATCCGATAGCTGCGGTCATTGCCCTTTTCAAAAGTCACATAATCAAACGCCAGCGAGTTCAGGGACGGATCGAAAATGGCAATTTTGTCATCAGCCATGTTTCCAAGATATTGAGGAGGGATCATGCCTACATCGAAGTATATTCCAAAATCAGGCTTTGTCAGCTCCTTTTTAATCAGCTCGTTTTTGTTGAATCCTTCAAGAAGCAATCTGTTTCCGCCTTTTTCCATAACCTTGATATTGTATATCTGCTGGTCGTTTTGATACGATTCAAATACACTGGAGACCAGTTCTCCATAGGAATTCATGGTAGTAAGTTTGTATGTGTCGCTGGTTCTGATTTCCTTGTTCGAAAAAGGAATTATGACAGAATCGATTATCTCCTCATGATTGAGTTGCCCTGATTTCCAGGTATAAACCTGTTTGAAACCTATGACCTGGTTAAGTGAGTAGGTCTTGTAGGTCAATTTTTTGACAAGCTCCCTGCTTTGATAGCTCTCAAACGCCGACTTTGCGGTGGACAGCATGAAACGCTGAAACGTCCTGTCGTACCCGAGTTCATTATGTTCACAGATCAAAACATAGTCATGAAGTTTGACAAATCCATATTTATACATGTTCTGATCATTATCACAGCCAATTTCATACTGCACTTTCATAACGGCGAAAGGAATCCCGTTTATTGAGTTAATATAAATCTCCGGCATATTCCTGATCTGGCTGTTTTCTCCAAACTTTTGCTGATAGAGCTGGTACATGTTGGTTCCTGGGAAGGTCTGCTTCCTTGCCGCGAAGCATTCCACGTTCCTTTTGCTCCCGATACTTGCGGCAAACCTGTACATGGCATCGTCCTGACGGACCTTTTCCGGTCTTGTATTTGACGCTATCGATAATTTGAGATTATTATCGAAGAAGCTTAACGTATGCCGTTTTCTTGGAAGTTTGGTTTCGGCTTTAATATCGCCCTTAAAGGAAAGTTCGTCACTGCCATTATAGTCAGCAACGCAACTTGGGAGAAATACATTCGTGATGATCGACAACAACAACAGACAGCGCATAAAACAACTCCAGCAGGGTTCATCTCGAAAATGACGGACAAACCGACAATCACGCGTTGACACCTGCAAAGATCAAGCCAGAGGTTATGGTCTTGTATTTCAGATAGTTGCGGAGGAAAATCGTCTTTGTTTTTGACGTTTAATTGAAAATTGAACAATATGACCCAAAATATTTTTCTGAAAAGTTACAGTGAAATTTGAACCGCAACTTCATCAAGTTTAAGGAAGCCTCGTCCTTCAGGGCCGGGTTTACGAAACTTTTGCATTGGCAACAAACAGATTTTTATCTCCCACAATAGGCAAAGGTTCCTCACCGCTGACGACTCTTCTTATATTTTCGAAATGCTGGGAGATAATTGATATTTGCTGGGCAATTCGGTCGAATCTCTGTGACTCGATGATGTATACTCCTGCCAGTTCCTGTTCGAGTTTCATCAGCCAGTCTCTCAGTTCGGGATACTGATGTTCTATCTCATTAAGTTTTGGCAATATGTCGGCAACCCTTTTGACAATATTATATCCAGTGTCCTCAATTGCATCGCGAGTTTGATCCAGATATTCCCCCACACCCTGCCTTTCGATGAGATTCTTGAGTATTTCCTGGCCGAGTTTAAGCTGTGTGAGAAGGCTTACATTGGTCTTGCGCAGTCTCGATGAGAGAAGGAGGGCTGCTCCTTTATAAAAGGCATGTGCCAGACCTTGATCAGACTGGAGCAGATCATTAAAATGGTCTCTTTTACAAAAAAGCATTCGTGATGTTTCGCTCGTTACAATGATATTTACTGATGAATATTGATGATCTTCGATGAATGACAACTCGCCGATAGCACCGCCGTGGGTTATTTTGCCGACCTGGTAATTTTCCGGCGGAAGGGTTACTCCCACTTCGCCGTCCACGACTACGTACATACCGTCGAATATCTGGTTGGCTTCAACTATCTTATGGTTGCGACAAAAATTTTTTTCATTAAAAAGTCTTGCGGTAGCATCTTTCATATCCTGATTAAAAAAACAGAATAACGGGATCTCGCTGAATTTGATTAGACTGTGCATATGATTCCTTCTTCATCAAGTTTAAGGAAACCTCGTCCTTCAGGGCGAGGTTATTCAAGCTAACCAAAATCAGGAGAGGTTTAAAGCCTCTCCTGATTCGACACCCGGTCCTTCAGTGCCGGGTTTACTCAGGATCAAAGCAGTCTTTGAAAAAGAAAGTGAGGATGATTAGCATGGCAGGTAAGTTGAATCTTTTGATCGTTGAGGATGATGGCGAACAGCTGTCAAGGTACCTTGAATACGGCAGGCAGCTGAACCTTAATGTATCAGGCCTTCAAAATTTGAATGACGCCATGACATATTTTTCCATCAAGGCGGTTGACGTTCTCATAACGGATATTCATTTATGCAGCGATGTGAATCAAAGCACATTTGAGGGATTTAAACTTATTGAACATGTGAGGGACAACTATCCCGAGACAAAAATAATCGCGATGAGTTCAGATCCTAAACTTGAAACATATCAAAGGTCGCTGCATTTGGGTGCGCTTTTCTTTCTAAAGAAACCCATTATCAGCCCTGACGAACTTGCCATAGCGATAGAAGGCTCGAAAAAGCTGAAACTCCTCAAGAACATGGTGGATTCAATGCAGTCTGCGCCTTCTGTTCAGGGACAGATCGCCAAACTGTGTCCCGATGGGCTCGTTTTCGGCGATTACGAAAGGAAAAGGGCTCAAAAACTTGCGCTGAACCGCAAGATAGCGATTCTCATCATGGGAGAGACGGGAACCGGCAAGGAGGAATTTGCAAAACTGATATACAGAAACCGCTGCCAGCTGGAGGGGCCGATTCCCTTTATTGCGGTAAATTGCGCCAATCTTGATCCAAGTCTGGCGGTTTCCACGCTTTTCGGCCATGTCAAAGGATCATTTACAGGCGCCGACAAAACAAGTAACGGTTATGTCGGCGAGGCGGACGGCGGAATACTTTTTCTTGACGAAATCCATACGCTCGGCATTGATATGCAAAGACGCCTTTTGAGAGTACTAAATGACGGAAGCTATAACAGGCTGGGCGATACAAGAATACTTCAGTCGGATTTCCAGCTGATATGTGCCTCGACCTGCGATCTTGAGCATGAGGTTCAGGAGGGGCGCTTTCTTTTGGACCTGCTCATGCGTATAACGGGAATAAATATTAAACTGTCTCCTTTGAGAGAGCGGCTTCAGGACATACCTGTTTTCGTGGCGCTATTTTTGGCCAATGAAGGGGTGAAGGTGGAGGCAGACGAATTCGACCGCATCGTGGATAAATGTTCAAAGTACTATTGGCAAGGGAATATCCGTCAATTGCAGAAGGCGATTTCAATCATGGTGTTGAATGCCAGTCTTGATGACAGCACGATAAGAGCGGATTTTCTTCCGGTCATGCAGTCCATGCTGGCACCTCACGGCAAGGATGACCTTCAGGCAAGCGTTCAGAGGATTCTCGGAATCAACGGGGTGCCTGCCGATGCCCTGGACAATCTGCTGAAAACACTTACGGCGGATACGGATTTTTACGGGGCAGTGGAATATTATGAACGCCTGATGATTCAGGCGGCGATATCAAGACACGATAAGTTGATTCAGGTTGCCTCAGCATTAAAAATACCGCGTTCCACCCTAGACGAAAAACGCAAGCGATACGGGCTTTGATGCATGAATCGCTATAGCGCCAATTTGTTAACCACTTCCAAAAGCTGATTTGGCTGGAATGGCTTTACAAGCCAGCCAAGTACCCCCTGTTCTTTGGCTTTGGTGACGGCCTCTCTTGAACCTTCCGTGGTCAGGACTATCTTTGGTGTGTTGTTTCCGGCATCCTTGAGTTTTGAAATGAGTTCGAGGCCTCCCATGTTCGGCATGAATATATCGATTATCAGCATGGATATGTCAGGGGTTTTTGCCATTTTTTCAAGACAATCCACGCCATCCTCCGCTTCAACAACAATATATCCCGCATTGCGAAGGGTTATGCTTACCTGCTGGCGGATTGTCCCTGAATCATCGACGATCATGATTTTCTTTTTCGGCATTTTATGATTCCTTTTCCAGTTTTTATACTCTTTGACTGTCTAAGGTATCCTATAAGTGTACCGTATACTTTCATGTTTTGAAATAAATTAATGGGATTATTCTTTTAAGAAGTTATATTGACCTGGCTTGCCCAGGTGGATGTTTAACTATTATTTTTGGATACTTGCGGGGGTACTGAAGTTTAGGCTTTTTGAATTTCCAACGATGGACGTTTCACCCCTTACATTTTGAAGTCTGCCAAATCCGTTTATTTCACTGAGCGTAAAATTGTAAGAAATGGTCATATTGTTTCCGATTTCCACAAGTTCTTCAAACGCATCCATGCTGACAAGTACAAAGTTGAAGGATACCTTCATATCTTTTCCGATCATTGAAAGGAAATTTAGGGAAGCGATCACCCTGAGTTTCGGATTACTCTGAATGATAAGATCGCCTTTCACATTTTGAAGGCTTTTAAGTCCGTCAAGCTCGACAAGTTCCGGATTTTCGTAAATCCTAAAATCGCTCCCCACGGTTTCAAGGGCGCTGAGACCTGAGATATTCTGCAGCATGCTGTTATGTTTTATGGTCACTGAACCGCCTACTGATTTGAGATTATTCAAACCGTCGAGGCTTTGAAGCTCTGTCGCTCCGCCGACATTAAGATCGGTTCCAACATATTTGAGATTTTCAAGCCCTGAAATATCGGTCACATCTATTGTACAGGCATGATTGCCGCAGCCTATGTAAAGACTTCCGTCAACGGCAGTCAGGCTTTTAAGGGCATTCAGGTTTGAAACCGCACCCTGAAGCATCAGACTGCCTTTTATCTGCGTGCATCCCTCGAGAGCTTCAAGCTCGCTCATATTTTGGATTCTGTAATCGCCGGAACAAATTCTAACCTCTGCAGAGGCATCTTTATTGCTGCCGGCAAGTGAATTGCCCGCAAAGGCAGTAATGTTTATCGCGAAACCAAAAATTAAAACCTCTTTGAAATATTGGGTCATGGAAATTCTCCTCGAAAAATTATTTGGTGAGTCTGTTTTCAGTTTGATGATCATCAGAAATCCAAGTTTAAGTTCTTCTTCAAATTTATGTCGTAAAATTACAACATATTTTCCGTAGCTGAGACTGATATTATACAATTTTAATAAAAAATCAAATGAAAAATGCTAATATTACAACATTGCATAATTTTACCAGGGCATCTAAGTCATCCTGACGCTTTTGAGACAGTCAATCTCGCCATTCCGGCCTACTAAGGTTGGAAGGATT
>JADFZC010000084.1 GCA_015232735.1 Oligoflexales bacterium
AAATCAGGAGAGGTTTAAAGCCTCTCCTGATTCGACACCCGGTCCTTCAGGGCCAGTTTTACGAAAAAGATGCTTGACGGGAATTATTCCTTACCATATAGTAAGGAATTAAAAAAATTGTAAGGAGCATTTCACATGGCGAAAGCTCAGGTAACTAGCAAGGGTCAAGTTACAGTGCCAAAGGAAATTCGAGATCATTTGCTTATAAAAGCAGGCGATCGCATTGAGTTTGTGATTAATTCCGATGGAGTGGTGACTATTCGTCCATGCAAATATGATATTGAGGATATTCGCGGTGCGTTGCATAAAAAATTCAAGGGTACCGTTTCTGTTGAGGATATGGAGGCAGCCATTAAAAGCAGGAGATCAAAATGATCTCAATTGACACAAACATTCTGGTCAGGTTCTTGACACAGGATGACAAGGAACAGTGCCGGAAAATTGATCGTTTTTTGGAAAAATGCCGGAAAAATAATGAGATCATATATGTGGCAGACCTCGTTGTCATTGAAACCATATGGGTTCTGGAATCTGCCTATGGTTTTGGGAAAGCGGAGGTAATGGCCGCCATCGGCAGGGTACTGCTTGCTTCTTTTCTTGAGTTTGAGGATTTAAGCCTCTTACTTCGGGTACAATCCTTCTATCAAAACGGCAGTGCTGATTTTTCCGATTACTATATTCAATGCAAGGCGCAAAAGGCGGGTTGCATGCATCTTTTCACCTTTGACAAAGTGTTTGCGAAAAGTCCATTTTGCAAAACATTATAGATCGACCCTAACCGAGAGGGAATAATCAAAAATATGGGTGATCTCTTGACATAAATACAATTACAATATAAATTGTAGTTATAGCCAGGAGGGCACATGCGGCTGAAAAAGGTCTATAAATCAAAACTTGCAGCGAATGGTCAAATTGTTATCCCCAAAGAGTTGCGAGATTCCCTGGGGCTTCGCCCGGGCGATATTATAACGATTCAATCCGACGAGATTGATGGACATGTTATGCAGATCGTCATTCAACGTTCACGTGTAACCTTCACCTCTCTGGTCGGCCTATTGCCATCGACAGATAAAAGAGACTCATACTCAAAAGATTTAAAAAATCTGGACAACGAGGAAATGAAATGATTCTTTTAGACTCGTGCTGTGTTCTTGAAATTTTGCTCGATGGCCCATCAGCACGCCATTTGTCAAAATTTCTTGACAAGGAACAGGATAAAGGTAACGTCATTCACCTCTCCCGTCTGGTAAGACTTGAGACATCGGCTGTCGCCGCTGTCAGATATAAGGAAAGACGCTTTCCAGTCTCATTGACTCTCGATGCAATTCTTGCGGCTATTGACCGTCTTCCATGCGATATGTCTGCGGATGAGTTAAGCAGGAGCTTGATTGAAGAGGCTGCACGTATCAAATCTGAGCATGCTGCCAGCATGGTTGACTGCTACTTGCTGGCATATGCTCATGAGTTCCATGCGGAGATTCTGACTGCTGATAAGGAGATTCTCACTTATATGCAACATCGTGCAAAGTCTCGTTCTGTGGCTGGGCACTTTGCGGCGGTGCTATGGCGGTGAAAAGTATCTTGAAAATAATTTCATGCTTGAGGGGCAAGGCAGGAGAATGACTGTCGCTCTTGTAGTGGTTCCGGCAAGCGGCATGAAGAAGGCTGCCTGATTTTCATTTGGACAGCGAACTCTTGTTAAACCTTGTCTGAGGAATATCCTGATCAAATTCTATGGAATCCACCGCGATTCTGGTGCCCTTACCTTCTTTCAGCATGTCCTTGTAGATCATATTCACGGGATACCATCTTTTGCCGAACAGTTTCACCTCAGTCACGTCAGACTGTTTCAGGAGCCTTCCGCTTTTGGCATAGAGTTCGCTTTTCAGCGGAATATGCCTTTCGGCATCAACCCATAGTTTGCGGGAGGGGTATGCAACATCCTCAAACCTTGCCTGAAGTTTCATGACAAGGCACTCGCGTTCCATGTACTGGGCCTTTTCAACCACACTTGCATCGTACATTTCGCTTAGTTTTCTGTTTTCCATCATATCCTCATAGGACAGATCGGATCCCATCATCGACTGCCTCAGCATATGCCCCGCTATTTTTACGATGCGGTCCGCATCTGGATAGTATGTCCAGAGGTCGTCTTTTATCTTCAGCATCTTTATTCCCCTCTCCCTTGCCGGCTCAAGGTATTCAGTGAAAGAATGGTCGGTCCCTTTTTTCCATGTTTTCGCCTTCATGGACCTGTCGCCGCGTTCAGACGAGATCGTCATCGTCGATACCATGACGATGCTTTTTGAAGTGAGGTTTGTATCTATTTCTTTCAATAATTCCTGCGCCTGCTGCCCGGCGAGGGCGGGAAAATTCAAAAGCACCGTAAAAAGTCCGGCAAAAAATATTCTTCTCATATTTCAAGCTCCTTGAAAAGCTGTGCGGTCTGTCTTCTGAAAACAGCCGATCCAGCCATTGCGGTACCGAGCTCAGTCGCGAAAATGCCCGGTATGAATCCGATCCAGAAGGTCACATGCGTTATGTTGGCTTTTATTATATTGGGTATCATGAGCGATTCGTTACTGCCAAAAAATCTGCTGATATCGAAACCGAATCGCATGAGATAGAAGGAAGGGGCAAGTCCGACAATCGTACCTATGAAAGAGCCGGCCACGCCGACGAATAACGATTCAATGATCAGGGAAATGAACAGATGCAGCTTGTTTTCCCCTATGGCAAGCCGAAGTCCGAACTCGGAGTAGCGCCTTATGCCGTTTCTCACACCGGCGTTCCAGAAAACAAGGGTTATTATGAAGACAAAGACCACCGTAAAAATGAGCAGGACGCTTTCCGCCATGTTCAAATAGTCGCCCATATCCCCTTCGGTAAGCGGTGCCGTCATGACAGGGGAGAATTTGTTTCCTGGCTCCAGATATCTTGCGTTGAAAATCCTGACGATCTCTTTCGCCCGCTTTTCTTCAAAGAGCTCCTTTTTAAAAAGCCCTATTATCTCGGAAGCCGCATCATCCATTGCAAGCATCTTTTGCGCGTCTTTTAAATTGACAATAACCGTGCCACGGTCCATGGCGGCAATGCCGAATTTGACCGTTCCCGCCACTGAGAAGTTGCCTACCGCCATCCCGCTGTCCATTCCCGAGCTGATCAGCGTCACCTTCTGCCCGAGTTTTATGCCAAGATCGTCAAAAAGTTTTTCGCTGATGAGGATCTCCCCTTTTTTTTGAGGGTAAGATCCCCGAACGATGTTTTTGTCAATCTCAAGGTTTTTGCTTTCCACGCTCTCTCTCGATGTTATGTCGAGCGCAAAACCTATGACTGGAGCCTGCCTCAACGTTTCGCCGTTTTCATCCGGAAGGTCGAGCAGGGCTCCGAATTTTATGCGCTGAAGCCATACCGTGTCCGGAAAATCGTTGTTCAGGGTCTTTATCCATTTTCCTGTCTCCGTGAGCGAAAGATCATTGGGTCTCAGGGCGTTTTTTTCGGAATATATTTTTGTCATGACCTTAAGGTGGCCCGTATCGAATCTTGCATTGGCTTCAAGCATGGAACCCAGGGCGCCGCTCAGGAATGACTGGTATATTACGGTGATCGCGACCCCTGTCGCAACGATTATCACGGGAAAAAGGCTTCTGGACCTGTCGCGAATCAAACCTGAAAAGAGAAAACGTATCATATTCAACTCCCTCTCAAGGCCTGGGTCGGCTGCAGTGATGAGATACCCTTGACCGGCAGATAGCATACCACGCATAATATGGCCATTATTATCGCGAACGTTCCTGAAAACAGCTGCCAGCTGAACACGGGATAGATTATGTTCGCGGCCAGTCCCATTCTGTCGGTAATGCCGGGCAGGGGGATTCCGCTCCTTGACATGTATGACAGTATTGGCGTTCCAATGATCAGCCCCAGCACGCCGGCGAAAAAGCCATGCAGAAGACCTTCGACCGTGAAAAGCCCGACGATGAACCTTTGGGTCAGTCCAAGTGCCATAAGGAGTCCTATCTCCCTTCTGCGCCTGAATACGGCCAGAACCTGGGTGTCGAATATCGAGATCATTGTGACGAAAATCAATAGCGCATATATGATCCTGCCCTGCCTGTTTTTGGCCTTGATAAAGGCTATGGTATCCTGAAGAAGCTCGTCCTGTGATTTGTATTTGAAATTTGGAACCGTTTTCGGGACATCTTTCGTGCCAAGGATTATGATTGAAGCCTCGTCTTTCAGCTCAAGCATCGATTCAAGGGTTGAAAGGGAGATCCACAGCTGGCCGATGTCAACCGCGGGCACGTTGGATTTGAATACATGAGCCACCGTAAAATCCCTGGCATCCATGGCACCCTTTGCCGTTTTGTAACGTATGGTGATGAGTTCCCCCTCCCTTATGCCCAGCTGATCCGCCATTCTCCTGCCAAGAATCAGAAGATCCGACTGAGCGTGGGCCGAGAGTTTTCCGGACGGGATTCCCAGTATGTTTTGGCTTGGATCAATCCCCTTAAGGGTGACATTCTGCATCCTGCCCTGCGGATATATCGCCGCTGTCGCGACAAGCAAGGGGGCGGCCCTGCCTTCGGCTATGAGCTCTTTCAATTCCGTCGGAACAGCCGAGTGACCCGTCTCGAAGGACAGGGGATCGAGGGCGTCGTACGAGTTCTGCCAATACTGTCCTTCACCCACCTCATCGCTGATTCTCGCCTTTTTCATGGTATCTTCCATGCCCTGGTAAAGGCCCTGGAGCATGACTATGATGACCATGGATATGCCAAGCGTCAGCGAGTTGAGCCAGGTTCTGAGTCCCGCCCCGATCAGGTTTTTTATTGCAAATTTCAGCGTCAGCATATTTGACCACCCCTATCCGTTGGCCGTATCGCCGGCAATCCGGCCGTCGACAAGCATGATCCTTCGTTTCAGGTATCCTATCACCTTCTCGTCGTGTGTGGAAAAAAGAAATGTCGTTTGAAGGCTTTCTGAGATATTTTTCATGGTTTTGAGAATGAGATGGGAATTCTCCGCGTCGAGATTTGCCGTCGGTTCGTCGGCAAGGACGATATTTGGATTTTTGACTATTGCGCGTGCTATCGCCACCCTCTGGCATTGTCCTCCGGATAATTGTGCCGGTCTGCTGTTTTTTCGGTCTGCTAGTCCCACCCAGTCGAGGGCCTCCATTACGGCCTTTTTCCTTCTGGCCGGGCTTTCCTTCAGAATGAGAAGGGGAAATTCGACGTTTTCATAAACATTGTATACCGGAAGAAGCTGGTATGACTGGAATACAAAGCCGATATCGCGCGAGCGCAGTCTCGCCGAATCGATTCCGCTCAGGTTTTTTGTATTTTGACTGTTGACAAACACGTCGCCTGCCGAAGGCTGATCGAGAGCGCCTATCAGGTTGAGAAGCGTCGTCTTTCCGGAACCGCTCGGACCTATCAGGCCTGCGAATTCGCCTTTGCTCAGCTTGAGGGTGACATTTTTCAGTGCATAAAATTTTTCCCCCGCCATCGGGTAGATCTTGTCAACATTTTTGGCGTGTATTATAAAGTTGTCCTGCATTGCCTTGATGCTCCTAATGGTTGAATTGTATCAGCAGCTTTGCACCCTTTTGAATCTTCTGTTCATCGGCTGGAGCGGATGCTAAAGGCTCTGCGCCCTCGGTCTCGTTATAGAACAGCCCGACCGAATAAAGAAGGTTGTCATACTTTCGCTGCCAGTCCAGATAGTAATTGCCTTTACCCTCTTTGATGTCCCTGAAAGCTATAAGGCGTATCTGGTCCAGGATGGTCAGCGGATATGAGGGACTGAAAACAACAAAAGACCGTTCTGCGGCTTCAACCTGGCCATATGATGAATAGCTCAGGTACATGGCCTCCGCCAGAATATACAGTCCATTGTAAATACCTATCGTATAATCTCCGCCAAGGGTTGCAAAAAGAATACTTCCCGGAAGAAACTCGTATTTTTTGATATTGGAAAATGTCGCCTCAAACCAGCTGCCGATGCCGATATCCCATGTTCCGTCCATTCCCACCCTGTTTTCATCGACCGTTCGATCGTAGATGTTGCCGGACAGGGACGGGGTATTCCCTGTCATCGGTTTGATATCGATTTTTCTATGGTGCGCTGAAAATCCCATTTCTCCGCCGAGAATTGGAAACTGAACCCTTCCCCCGTACTCAGGATCATTTTTTTTTGAAGTTAGCGGCACGGGCCCCATGGGATCGCTGTTTTCAAGCAGCGACCATATCCATATGTTTGAATTGTCTTCAAAGTATTGCCTGTAAAGCGCACCATATACGCCGAGGGTAAACTGGGTTGGGTCCTTTGGGTCGATGTGATCAAACCATTTGAGGGATCTAAGGATTTTCCCGGGACCGAAGCTGATTTTCTGAAGACCGGCCCTTATTTCCGTTTTTTCTCCCGACAGCCTTCCCCAGAGGCGGTAGAATCTGGCCGTTCTGCAGCTTTCCGGGGAAGATCCCTCCTTTTGCATGTGTGATCCGCTGAAATTGCCAGCGATGTCAAGGTCCCATTTCAAAGAGTCGATGACGCTGCCGTCGGCCTTTATCTCCGGAAGATAGCGCAGCGAGTAAAAGTGGTTTTTTTTGATATTTGACGCCCCCTCGCCCCATCCGGCAAGTTCTCCGGAGGTTTTTATTTCGGCGACAGAGGGAGGAGAGTGCATAACGGAGGAAAGCGCGCATGCGAGCGTGCAGAGGAACGTTGTTTTTAAGGTCTTTGCAGGCATCGCACTTTTTCTTCTTCAGTGTTTTAAAGTTCCTGGCAGACCGGATTCCAAAAAATGGGCACCCATTATATTTTGTCATTTTTTTAAATTTTTCAACACAATTTGATGAAATCCCCAAAGCCGATTGCTTCGATCCTGTCGGCAAGGATTTACAATAAACCCGCCAAAGGTGATCTGTAGGAGACATCTTCACCCCTAACCGTTTCCATACCGCGCGTGACAAGCCGTTTATCCATAATTTCATAATGTGATGTGGCTGACTGCCTGAAAATTGTCTCCACATCATAAAGATTTTTGGCCATTTGGCTTGTGGGTGACGAGGTCCATTTGCACTCGAACAGTACCAGCTGATGTCCCTGTTCCCAGATGAAATCAGCCTCGCGGCCGGATTGATCCCTGTAATACCACAGACGCGGCTTGACTCCGGAAAAACTCAGCTGTTTTCTCAATTCGGCAAAAACGAAACTCTCCCAGATGGCACCAATCATTGGCGACTTTAGAATGTTTTCCGCGGTTATGCCTGAAAGCGCAAGTATCAAAGCCGGTTCAGTTAAAAACAGCTTTGGGGACTTGACAAGACGCTTTGTCAGATTGCTGAACCACGGTTCCAGGAGGACTATTTGTGAGGAGGCTTGCAGGACACTTAACCACTCCCCGGCAGTGGTCGCGCTTATTCCGACATCGCGTGCAAGTTCCGATTTATTGAGTATTTGTGAAGACCGTAACGCACAAGCCCTGAGAAAACGTTCAAAATCACGCAAATTTCCCACCGAAAGGATCTGTTTGACATCACGTTCGAGATAGGTCGCGATATACGAATCAAAAAATATTCCCGTGGGACGTCCCTTATCCACCCAAAGCTCCGGAAAACCGCCTCTCAGGATAATATCCTTGTAGACTTCCGGAGAAGCCGTGATCATACCGGCATCAAGAAGTTCCTGGCAACCCAGTCCCTCCAATTCCAAAATCGCAGCCCTTCCCGCCAGGGATTCCGAAACCCCTTTCATAAGGGTAAGCTTTTGTGATCCTGTCAGAACAAACTGTCCTTTGGCACTTCGATTCTCATCAATCCTGATTTTCAACCATCTGAACAGTGAAGGGGCATACTGCACTTCATCGACAACAAGCGGTGGAGGATTTTGAGCCAGAAAGGATTCAGGATCTGTCTCAGCCTGTTCAGCGGTGAGCGGACGGTCAAGCGTCACATAATTGTAATCCGGAAAAAGTTGCTGCAGCAGGGTGGTCTTTCCCATCTGGCGCGCCCCGGTAAGGACCAGCGCAGGGAAATATTTTACAACCTCATGTATTTGTTGTTCTATTTTTCTATTTATAAAAACCATTGCGCCTACTCAAGATAATTTAAGTCTTTACCTTTAAAATTATAGGTTATAAACTTTAAATTGTCAATAATTTAATTTTATTGGGAATTTTTAGGAAATTGCGGGGCCTGTCGATATTTTTCGGGAATTCAAAGCGAGGCTGGCAACGCCGGTGGGTGTGGGTGGATCAGGCAGCCCTTTCCTCATCCGGGCCATTGACACCATCCGCGATTATTTTGAATAGGGACACATTGCATATCCCTTTCAGATTAAATACTCCGGCCTTTTCCCATCCTCCCTCGGCAAGGACATCCCTTATGGCTGATGAGAAGAATATGGTTCCGGGAGAGGCGGCCTTTTCAATTCTTGAAGCCATATTGACGACTGGCCCTACAACCGTATATTCAAACCTTTCCTTCCCAAAGGCGCCAACGATGCCGCTCCCCCTGTGAAGGCCGATTCTCATGGAAAACTCGAGGTTGTATCTGGCCTTCCAGTCTCTGTTGATTTCCCCTATAGCCACCTGCATCTCCCTTGCACATGCCACGGCATTTTCTACCTGCACCTCTGCCCTCTGAAATTCCGGTGCCCCGAAGATGACCATGATGCCATCTCCCATGAATTTATCGATGGTCCCGTCATGTCTGAATATCACCTGGGTCATCCTGTCAAAATATTCGTTAAGAACTTCGGCAATGATGGGTGCCCCAAGCTCCTCGGCCTTGTCGGTGAAATCCACGAGGTCTGCAAACAGGATCGTCACATCCATGAGCTTGGGCTTCTTGTCAAGAATTTTTTCTCCAGACACTATGTCATTTACAAGCTTATGAGGCAGAAACCGTTTCAGGACATTTTCCGTGAGATTTCTGTTCAGCTCCCTTATCTTCTCCTCTCCCTCTTTAAGATGAATCAAGTTTTCTATTGTCGTCAGAAGTTCGATTTCATTGAATGGCTTTCCAAGATATGCGTGAGCCCCTTTTTTTATTCCTGTCATTCTGCTTTCTTCGTCGCTCCTTGCGGTAAGAAGTATAGTGGGAATGGACCTTACGTCTGGATTATCAATCATTTTCTTAATCACCTC
>JADFZC010000085.1 GCA_015232735.1 Oligoflexales bacterium
TGTTGACAGGTTCATCGAGGAGCTGGTGCCTGAACTTGAACCTTTCGATATAATAATCGATGGCGGAAATTCCCATTTTGAAGATACAAAAAGACGAATGGACACACTGGAAAAGGCTGGACTGCGTTTTCTTGGAACGGGAATATCCGGCGGTGAACTCGGCGCCCTTAACGGCCCTTCCATGATGGTCGGGGGTACTCTGTCAGCATGGAACGAGGTCAAGCCTGTTTTTCAGGCTGTATCGGCAAAGGCACGAGATGGGCTTCCCTGCTGCGATTTTATTTCAGAAGGGGGAGCTGGACATTTCGTAAAGATGGTTCACAACGGAATTGAATATGCTGACATGCAGCTGATTTCGGAGATCTACCATCTCATGAACAGACTTTTGGGGATCAGCGCCTGTGAAGCGGGATCTGTCTTTGAAAACTGGAACAGAGGGCACCTGAACAGCTACCTGATACAGATAACATCCGATATCCTGAAATATAAGGATGAGGACGGCCATCCTCTCGTTGAGAAGATACTGGATGTTGCGGGTCAGAAGGGAACTGGCAAGTGGACTGTAAAAACGGCGCTGGATCTGGGTACCCCACTGACATTGATATCTGATTCAGTATTTGCCAGAAACCTTTCCGCAGGCAGGGATCAAAGAATCCGCAATTCAAAAATACTCAGAGGTCCAAAGGATGTTGCGCCAGCTGACAGGGACACTTTCATAAAGGATCTGGAAAACGCACTATATGCGTCCAAAATCATCTCATATGCGCAGGGCTTCCTGCTTTTGAGAAGTGCGGCTTCAAGGTTCGGATGGAAGCTGAATCTTTCCTCCATTGCGCTCATCTGGCGGGAAGGATGTATAATAAAATCGGCTTTTCTTGACAAAATAGCATCGGCATACAAATCCAATGCAGATCTTGAAGATCTTCTTCAGGATGAGTTCTTTAAAAATGAGATAGGTGCGGCACAGGAAAGCCTGAGAAGGGTTGTCGGAGCAGGGGTCATGGGCGGTATTCCTGCAGGCTGTCTGGCCTCAGCGCTGTCATACTATGACGCCATAAGATCTGAAAGGCTTCCCATGAACCTGATTCAGGCCCAAAGGGATTATTTCGGGGCACACATGTATGAGCGCATTGACAGGGATCGGGGAGTCTTCTTCCACACAGACTGGACCGGGATCGGGGGAAAGACATCTTCGACAGCATATAGTGTGTGATTATTATGACAATTAAGAAAATAGAGTCTAAAGACACGCAGTATCTGTTCTACAGGGCCGTCTTGGCATTCAGGCAGCTTGCCTGTGATCTGCTTGTGGAAAAAGAGATGGCCGTCGTCGGAATATGCGGGGGAAGAAGCATATCAGATTTTCTTGGATTTCTATCCAGGGATCACGGCATTCCATGGAACAGATTTCAATTTTTTATGCTGGATGAGCGTCTTGTCCCTCTTGAGTCGGGTGATAGCAACTACGGGAACCTCAAAACCGTATTTTTCGATAATATGGTTGATGGCGGATTTTTGGAGAGGCGGCAGATACATCCTTTTGAATTTGACGAGGGGCATGAAACTGAAGCTTTGTCATCCTATTATAAGTCGCTTCAAAGGTTTGGCGGTTATTTCGATATCATTCTCATAAGCTCCGGGGAAGACGGTCATATAGCCTCCCTTTTCCCAAACCATGCTTCTATTTGCGACGAGAATGAAGGCTACATCATCGTCAATGATTCTCCGAAACCTCCTTCAAGAAGGATCAGCGCATCAAGAAAACTTATTCAAAAGAGCAAATCCGGCCTTCTTTTCTTTACGGGAGAAGCCAAATCAAAAGCACTTAAGCTTTTCCATGATGACAGGTCAAATTATAAGGACTGCCCGGCAAAGCTTGCAATAGACTTGCAGGGTCTGTACGTCTTTACTGATCTTTCAATGGAGAAAAATTCATGAAAGCCCAAAAAGTCAATGGTGTGATAGTCATATTCGGCGCTACCGGTGACCTGACAAAAAGAAAGCTGATACCGGCCCTGTACAGGCTTTTTGCAACAGACAGGATAACGCACCGTAATCCTATCATATGCGTGGGCAGGCGGCAACTTGACAAGAATGAATTCATGCCGCATCTTGAAATGACCTCTTTCATAAAAAATCCTGATGCTCAAAAAATGGAGAATTTCACCCAAATTGTTCATTATTATTCATTTGATTTTTCAAAGCTTGAATGTGAATTGAAAGGCAACTGCCACCTGTGCGGGAGGCTCAAGGATTATATTTCCGAGGTTGAAAACAAATTTGATACCGGAGGTAACAGGATTTTCTATCTGGCCACTCCTCCGTCATTTTTCGAATCCATCGGACAGTTTTTGAAGGGTTGCAGGCTGACCGGGTCTGGAAGGGGATTTGAACGGATAGCATTTGAAAAACCTTTCGGCCAGGACCTTTCATCCGCAAGAAAACTCAACAGATCCCTTACCAGATGGTTTGATGAAAGCAAAATCTACAGGATCGATCATTATCTGGGGAAGGCTCTTGTGCAGGATATTCTTGTTTTCAGGTTCTCAAATATGCTTTTCGAGCAGATTTGGAACAACCGCCATGTTGACAATGTTCAGATTTCGGTAGCCGAGTCCGGGGGAATTGGAGAGAGGGCGTCATATTACGATCAGGCTGGTGCGATAAGGGATATGCTTCAAAATCATATGATGGAAATTTTTGCCCTTGTCGCGATGGAGATGCCTTCATCTTTCACAGCTGATGCCATAAGGGATGAAAAGGCCAGGGTCATAAAGAAACTTTTAAAGCCCATGCAAAGCGAAATTGTAACCGGGCAGTACAGAAAAACAGAGATGGATGGCAAGACGGTTGCCGGGTATCGGGATGAAAAAAATATCAGGAAAAATTCATCAACGGAAACATATGTCGCGATAAAGGCCATGATTCAGAATTCAAGATGGCACGGCGTTCCGTTTTATCTGAGGACCGGCAAGAGTCTGCGCAAGTCTTTCGCCGAGGTGAATATTCAGCTTAAGGATGTCTCATCGAGACTCTTTTCCAGGATTGAAAAGGGAAAGATAAGGAACAATCTGATAAAAATACGGATTCAGCCGGATACCGGAATAAGTGTCACATTCAATGTCAAGCTTCCCGGTTCCACGGTGGATATAACTCCGGTCGCGATGGATTTTTGCCATCACTGCCTTTTTGCGGCCAATACGCCGGAAGCCTATGAGGCGATCTTTATGGCGATACTGAGAGGGGATCAGACGATGTTTACAAGATGGGACGGCGTAGAGGCAAGCTGGAAATACATTGACAGGGTAATCGACCTTGCGTCCAAAAAGAAACTCTCTTTTTATAATGTTGGAAGCCATGGACCTTCCAATGCTGAAAAACTGCCCGGAAGTGATGGCCGCAGATGGATCAATGACTCATTTTTTTCATAAGTATGGTGGCATTGCCAATAATATACTCGACCCCTCCTTTCGGAATGATCTTGTAGGGGGGTGAAATTACTCCTTCAAGGTCGTTGACCTTTATTTTGCTACATACGCTTTCCTCTTTATTGTCCCTGACGCTTAGCAGAAATTTAAAGTTGGGGCTTGATGCCTCTTTTGACACAAGGCTTCCGCCAACGCCGATGGGCGGTGTACACAAAAGTTTCGCAATGATGGGTTCGTCAAGCGCCTTGAAATCTTCTTCCTCGAAGCTTACAGGCGCGATTACGGTAAAGATTTCATTATTGGAAGGACGGATGCTTGTGGAACCAAGCGTCAGTTCAGCTATTCCATACAACTGTCCCTTGCTTCCTCTCATAAGTGTGAAAGAGGTCTGAGTCCAGAAAATAGCTCCTTTTCTCCCGTTGATCCATTTGATATTTTCATCATCCGCCTTTGCCGGATCCATTATTACCAGCTTGCACTGGCCCCCAACAAATATGTTTTCAACCTCAAACAGCAATTTGTTGTCCTGACCCCACGTGCCTTGAGACGGATTGTTTCCGCATTCCTCTAGCAAAAACTGGTACCCTGCGGAATATTCAAACGATCCTGAGGTATCTTTGATGTAAACTTCCAGGATGTTGGCGTTTGAACCCGCGGACTGCCTGCCCCTGGGCTTGCAGAATATTGCCAGAAATGGCAGCAGAAAAAGACAGAGAGATTTTAGCATGAGTCTATTGGCCTTCATTTTTTTCATTATCCTCGTTTTGAAAATCTTTTTTGAACATTTTAAGCTGTTCGGAATAATCCTTTCCAGATTTTTCATAGCTTCTTTCAAGATATTTGAACCCCAGATAAAGTGCGGCTATTGCGATTAACGAGATGGTCATGAAAATCAGAAATTCCCTCATTCCCTTGATCGCTGCCGATGCACTGCGGGATCTGTATGGAGGTTCACGTTTTTTCCGCACCGCAGCAGTTTCAACCTTTACTTCCGCCTTTACTTTTGCTGAAATCGCCTCGTTTTTGATTTTGACCTCGTCAAGAAGATCAATCCCCTTTGAAGTGTGCGGTTTAATTTCCTCTTTTGATGGCTCTTTTATTGGTGCTTTTAATGGGATGGGTTTTGCTGCCTTTATGCCGCTGATCAGATATTCAGCCAGTTTGCCGGCAAGAATGCTGCGATCTTCTTCAAGAAGATTGCATGTTGAGCAATCAATCAGGAATTTATAGTTGTCGATTGTATTGCTATTGTCCTTATAAGAATCCGTTATTTTGGCGAATATATCGTGATCCAGCGATTTTTTGAGCAGCGGCGAATCTATTCTGCACAGTCCGTAATTTCCAAGCGGAAGTGGAAGCGCAATTTGAACAGAAAGAGGATGGACACGGGTCAGTCTTGAAGTAAAGGATATTTCGGCTCGGGAAAAAAGGCTTGATTTTTTTATAAATACCGGCCGGCTACTGCCATCCATAGCAGTTTCGTCGATTTGATCTGAGAGATACTTGTTGATTATGGTGTTTGCCAGATTTTCCTTGATTTGCGTCAGAAGAGCTATTTTATGCCTTGTAAGAGTCTCTCTTAAACGATTGAAGTCAGCATTCTGGCCTATGACGATTATGGGAGTGCCTGGCTGCAGATTTTCAGCCATGTTTTCGATAAGTTTGTAGTCCTGAAGCTGACACATCACATCTTCGACAAATACAATGTCAGGATTGAAAAACCTGGGCTCGTTGACAATGTTTTTTTGGTTAAAAGCCGTAATGACATTGAATTTGTCGGAGGATAACCTTGAAAGCAGTTCAGATCTGAGCCCGGTGGATTTTACTATGACAAAAATCCTGTGGATCCTGCCTATGTCCTCTTTTTTAAGATGTTCCATAAGAATGCTTTGCTTTTTCTCTCTCGAATTAGGAACATCAAGATCGCATATGAATGCCTCTGAAAATCGAAAGACAAGGTCTGTCTTCACACGTTCCTGCACTGTGACCGTGAGGGCTTTTACTCCCAGATTTGTCGCGATGTTTCCGGTAATCTGGAGTTTCTGCCCTATCGGCGGGGATATTTTCGTTTCAATTCTCATCTGTGTCCCGGATATCCATATTATGCGTGCCGGGACGCTGATTCCCGTAATATTTCTGAGCGACAGCTGTGGAATCGGATGCATGAACTTGCTGTTTTCCGTGCCTGTCGAAAAAATAAGCCTTGAGAGCCATGTCTGGTTGTCCAGATCAAGCGGTATGATGTCCCTGAAACCATTGTGATAGGCAAGGTTGGAAATCAAAGGGTTTCTGCTGGAAAGAGAGAGGATAAGCCTTACGCCGTTCATCTCCGCCCGGACTTCCAGTTGATTGAATATGTCTTCTATTTCGTTGGGATTTTCCTCGTCTCCAATAATTATCACCCCAACTCTTTTCTTGTTGAATTCTTCGACCATCGTCTTGAAGGATTTAAAGAATGTCAGGTCAAATCCAACCTGTTTCAAAAGCTGCGCCTTGCTTTCATGAAGAGGAGATGTTTTACTGGTTAACCAGTAGATTGTTCTGTTTTTCATTATTACCATATCCTTTTTCAGTTATATTAAGGGACGTCTTCTTTTTTATCGGTTTTGGTGGACTAAAAATTAGGCAGAGAATTTTTTTTTTAAATTGGTATTGCCCTGGCCTGCGTGTTCCGCTTATTTCATGTATCCATGTATTTTAACGCGTTGTTGTAATATTTTCAGTTCGAGCTATAATAATAAGTAATAAAAGAGTTATCGTACTTTTATTGTATTATTCCAAAATATAAAAGAGTGTAAAATGGTAAAAGGTTGATTAAGTTTTCTCTTGAAAATTACGATAAAAGAACAAACCGAACTTGAATAGAAAGAAGTTCCTTGAGGAAAACGGTTTATCAGGAAGATTTATTAAAGGAGTATTGAATGAAGATCAGCCGAATTATATCGAACATTATGCGGCAGGCAACCTATCTTGTTTTTTTGCTAACTTTGCTTTCGCAAAATGGATATGCGCTAAACTGCCATGAGATAAAGGAGTTGACTTACTTATACTTCAAAATGCACTACTCATTCAACACCTTCGATGCCGAACTCAGCAAAAGGACACTCGATAATTTTCTTAAGGCCTGGGACCCGGGGAAACAGTTTTTTTTCAAGGCGGACATAGACGATTTTGAGGCAAAATATGCATCCAAGCTTGGAGAAATGATAAAATCCAACGACTGCACCGCCATTGATACAATTGTAAACGTATACTCCAAGAGGTTTGAGGAAAGAGAGAAATACGCATATAAGCTGATCGATGACAAATATGATTTTACGATCGATGAATATCTGATTGTCGACAGAAAAAAGATGGGCTATGCACTGACGCTTGAAGAGTTGAATGAGAGATGGCGAAAGAGGGTAAAATTTCAGCTTCTGGAGTTAAAATCATCCGTCGATTCCATCCAGAAGGCCAAGGAGAAGCTAAAAAAGAGGTATGAACTTGTTCAAAAGAGACACAATGAAATGACCAAGGATCAGGTTCTCAGTATTTTTTTAAACTCCTTTTCCTCAGCCCTGGACCCGCACTCCAGTTACCTACCTGCCGATGATCTTGAAGATTTTAAAATAAGAACGAGGCTTTCCCTTGAAGGTATCGGGGCGACTTTAAGATCGGAAGATGGCTTTACCATCGTTGTGGCCATGGTCAAGGGCGGTGCGGCACAGAAGGGAGGACTTCTAAAGGTAAATGACAAGATCATAGGAGTTGCCCAGGGAGACGGCGAATCGGTGGATGTCATAGACATGGATCTGCAGGAGGTTGTCAAGAAGATCAGGGGACCCGGGGGAACATTTGTAAAACTGACAGTAATGAGAGAGGTCGCGGACAAGACCATAAAACTTGTGATTCCCATAAAAAGGGAGAAGATCCAGCTTGTAGATCAGCAGGCGAGCTCGAAACTGGTGAATGTGGTAGTCAAGCCTAAACCTGGCGAGACGGGAAAATACAAGGTCGGCGTAATTAATCTTCCATCTTTTTATATTGATTTCGACGGCAGAAGGGACAGGATAGAGAACTTCAAAAGTTCTTCACAGGATACTATAAATGAGATCGAAAAACTTAAAAAGCAGGGTGTGGACGGTCTTATAATGGATTTAAGGAACAATGGAGGCGGCAGCCTGGATGAATCGGTAAGGGTTGCAGGGCTTTTTTTCAACAAGGGTCCCGTTGTTCAGGTTAAAACACAGAAAGGGGACGTCAAGTCTTATGACGATGAGGATGGTGTCACGTTCTACGACGGCCCGCTGGTTGTTCTTATAAACCGCCATTCGGCAAGCGCAAGCGAGATTTTTGCCGGGGCGATTCAGGATTACGCCAGAGGAATAATTGTTGGGGACAGCCATACATTTGGCAAGGGCACTGTGCAGAATCTGAATGACGTATCTTCGCGCCTTGGCGCCATAAAGGTCACGGTAAACAAGTTTTACAGGGCTTCTGGGGCTTCGACTCAGCTTAACGGCGTATCTTCGGATGTCAGGCTTCCAAGTTTTGTCGACGAGTTTGAAGTTGGTGAAAAATATTATCCATATGCGCTGCCGTTTGAGACCATAAAAGAGGTCAGTCATGAAAAATTCGGACTTACATCGCCGTACGTTCCGACTTTGCAGAAAATAAACCAGCAGAGAACTGCCGCAAACAAGGAATTTAAAGAGATTGTCGATGAGATAGAGAAGTACAAAAAGAATGAGGAGGAAAGATCCAAGGTCTCCCTCATGGAGAAAAAACCGGACAAGGCAGGCAAGCAGGACGGCAAGGTAAAAAGCACCAAGAGGGATCCTACTGAGGAGGAACCCGACAGCCTTGATCTGAAGGATGATATTTATCTGCAGGAATGTATAAATATAACTACCGATTACATCAGGCTTCTTCACAAGGAGGCGCCCGCTCCGATCACTATCCCCGCTCTGGCCGACGCGGCCAAGAAGGCAAAGAAAACGAGTGCGAAGAAGGGGATTAAAAAGTAGTAGGTTATAATTCTTCGGATTCAGAAGTAGAATGGCAAACTTCTTCTCCCATATCATGTTCAGCCTTTCTCAGGTTATGAGATTTGCACAAGATTTGAAGATTCCGAGGCTGTGCTTTTCCTCCATACGCTTCTGGAAAGATATGATCCATCTCCAAATGTATTTTTGAAGTGCAGCGTCTTCCATCATTTGAGATATATTCACATTGATAATCCGCACGTTTGAGAAGATCTCTTCTTATCTTTCTCCTTCGTCACATAGTCAAAAAGGCTCGAATATCCCAAATCAATGTGGGCTTTTCGCTTCGAAATTTCACCTATACCCGCGATAATCCTTGCCTCGCTGACTCGATTTAAAAACTCCAGATTTTTGGTCTTTTTTAAAAGATCTTCTGTAGACATTTTCTTGATGATATCGATTTCCCTTAGGGAGAATTTTTCTTCACTGCACATCAATGATTATTCTTGAAAAGAAGGGGTAAAACTCATTTCAGATACTGAATATACATATATCAAAAATGAAAAATTTGCAATGAAAAAATCCATTTCACACTGCTATTTCAGCCTTATTTTGTTATCGCATGCCTACCAAAAAATCACATAAGTCCTCTTCGCACCTCGTTTGAGAGGGTGGGGCACACTTTTTAAAATCAGCGAGATTATCACCTCTTGTAAACTAA
>JADFZC010000003.1 GCA_015232735.1 Oligoflexales bacterium
ATGCAGAATATAATCCCATCCAAAATAGAGAAAGTAACTGACCAATTAAAAATCCACTTATGAAAACGCTCATTCTTCGATAATTCCTCTATAATATTTACTGAAAGAATTTGTTAACATTTTTGACAAATTTTCTTTGACTTTCACTTTATATCGATTGAATTATTTTCAATAATGACATATTTTTTGTCATCCCTTGAAAAGGGAATTTAACTTAGTCTACATATCCTTTTTTATTTATTTATTATTAAATGTTATGATTAAGATAACAAGGACGGCTAATAAGTTGCCGGCGTGAAAGCGCCGGCAACTTATCCCATCGAGCTCGTGTTCGTATGAGATCCTGGGTGTAAAATGTTGATATTTCGTGACAGATCCTATGCGAGCTGCGCTCGCCAGGATACGTCCGTGGCGCTTTAGCGCCACGGACTAATTAATAACTGAACAAACAAAAAATCAATGAACAAACTGAAAAATTATCCAAAACTCGAAGCATGGTTCAAAAAAAGTGGCAGAATCTCAGGGACTGAATCTATTGAACTTCTTTTATATTACACCTGCCTATCCCTTGAAACCTGTGAGTATTCAAATAACTTGCTAAATTGGTGCCAAAGTTTTGAAACACTGATAAAATCCACTTCTGACATTGACGATAATATTGAAGACATCGAGGATCTTTTTAATGGTTTTCAAGTATCTTTTATGGCTATCCTTGCTGAAATAGCTCTTTCAATAATCGAAAGCCCATATGAAGAAATGTTCCTTAACTTAATGTCTTATACCGCCACACAAACGGGAAGTGCATCTTACCGCTTTATGGCAGCCTGGACGGCCTTAAATACTGGTAATCTGGAGCGCTGCATTCGTGAATGCTGCATGGTTACAGAAGACCATGTAAAGATAAAAACAATTCAAGGTCAAGCACTCCTTGAAGATGGAAGAGTTCATGAAGCCATTAAGATCCTTGAATCTACAGTATCACTACATCCAAAAGAGATTCTTGCATGGTTTCAGCTAGCGAAAGCCCACCATCTGTTGGCTCAATGGAACGATGCATGGAAATGTCTAGAAACCTGTCGAAAAGAGTTACCAGACAATATCGAAATAGCCGCCTATATGGCTATAATCGCAATTGAGGAAAAACCCACCGATATAACAAAGGTTAATATCGCCTGGGATTCGCTGATCAGTAACTTGCATCACTTTCAGAATAACTATGCACTGGTAAATTCTCTGTTTGAATTGTCTGTTTTAAGTAAAGACGAAAAAAGGGTCATTTGGCTTTTCGAATATATAAACATCAATGAATTGCTGACAGAAAACGAGTTTGTAAAAAAAATACCTGAAATCCTGAGTAAAATGAATGCACTCAATTGGCGAAAAGGATCATATGCCTTTTTGAAAAAAATAACCGAACAAAGCGATAAATTTTAAAAAAATATTAACAAATGAATAGCATTAATAATCCACTAACCATACACCAAAACCGGGAAACACGAATTTTTCGGTACCGTAAAAGCATCTTCGTCCCGCATGTAGGCAGGATCAATTTCCACCATTGCCAAATATCGATCTTTTTCCTTTAATAATTTTTTTGTCACTGCAGCGTGTAATGCATGACCTGGTTTATAGACCTTCACATCAGCGATCAACGACCCGCCCAGCAAGTAGAGATCACCTATCAGATCAACAAGTTTATGTCTAACAAATTCATCGGGGCAACGAAGCCCTTCTTTGTTAATAACTTCTGTATCTGTCACAACAACAGCATTTTGCAGCGAACCACCTAAAGCCAAACCCTGCTGCCTCATATTGTTTACGTCTTTGATATGGCAAAATGTACGAGCTCTAGATATATCTAGAAAGCTGTCTGTCTCTGGTGAATATTGAATATTTTGATATCCTATAATTTTGCTGGAACTGAATTCTATCGAGCATGTGATATTCTGTGTTATCGAAGGGGTGAGTATAGCAAACTGATTCTCATTTATTATTTCTAAAGGTTCTTTTAGCATCAAGTATTTTTTACATGCTCCAAGTTTTCGATAACCAGCATCCACTATTTTTCTTGCAATGGGAAAAGCACTCCCATCTAAAATAGGGACTTCCGGACCATTCAACCTTACAATGGCATTATCAATACCCAGGCCGGCAAATGCAGCCATTACATGCTCAATTGTTGATATACTGCTTGCACCTCTTCCTATTGTCGTGGACAATTCCGTTGACGTTATACTCAAAGCGTTTGCTAATATAAGATCAGAATTTTGAGTATCCGTCCTTTGAAAAACAATTCCTGTATCCGACTGTGCCGGCAAAATTTCCACATTCACTATACGGCCAGAATGCAAGCCCTTACCGGAAAAGGTAATCTTATTAGCGATGGTCCTTTGATAACACTCCATAATTACAAAAACCCTTAACAATCAATATTCAAAAAACCCACAAAACTGTGCTAGAAGTTTATTGAAAACTAGTAGCATAATTACACTAGCAATATTCATGCCAACTATCCGGCTTCTTATTTATATTTAATTAACTGTATGGACTAGCTTTTTTTGAATCTTTACTTAAAGGCGAGATTCCATCATTTTGTAAGTGTGGTGTTTGCACCACAGAGATCAAACCAAGTGGCAAAAAAGATACTATGGCAAAAAATTGGCGGTACTAACTCAATCTAACAAAAATTTCGATATTTTCTGGTTTATTACAATCCATTAGACTCTATTTTATCCTCCCCAAAATCTATTAAAAATAGCTTGCTTTTTTAATAAATCGTGATTGACTAACAAATTGTGGTATTTTTACTAAATACGAAAGTTTCCTCAGTCACCACGAATAATTAAGATACCATACCCGGTCTGTTTATTTTGCTATAGCGCCCTGGGATTTTTCATACCCGCTTTTTATTCTTTCGCATGCTTCCTCAATTCTATCCGCTAACAAAGGCATATGAATCTGTGTTTTTAGTCTTTTAAGATATGAAATACATGCCGACCAATCCTTGTTTTGAAGAGCTATTTTAATTAGGTTCTCATAAGGTTCAAGCATCGATGGTACAAATTTGATGCATTTCAAATAGAAATCTCTGGCTGATTCCAGACGCCCACATTTTTCTTCCAATTCTCCTGCTTTAAAACAGCCTATTGCTCGGTCCGAATCGGATTCAACCTTCAATAAATACTCTCGCAATACATTGAGGCATCCATCCCAGTCTCTTAAGCGATAGTAAGCATCAAAATGTATCGATGACGTATCAAGAGGACTTGAAGCACAATAATTTTCTATCATTTCAACCGCTTTTCTTGGCAAATCCATTTGATAAAGATAGACCGCCGCAATCTCCTGTGCGATTCTGAACTTGTCGTTTCTGTGTTTTGCAGAAAGATGCAGGGTCTGAAGTATTCTTATAACCTCTGCCCAATCATTGCTCTGAGTAAATAATACCTTAAAATATCTTAATGCCTTTAAATTTTGGGGATCTATAGCGATCAATTTTTCATAGGTCTGGTTTAATAGGTTTTCATTGAATCTCTTCTTTTCATAAATCAAGCATAGTCTCTCCAAACACGCTATCAGATCTTCGTCCCTCGTAAGCATTGAATAAATGTTTTCTAGTATGATCGCCTCAGAATCATACTCTTCAAGCCCCAGTATCTCAGAATACATGGCTTCAATAAAACTACTATAGTCAAGAGCAAGGTCTGCCACAGCATGAGCACAAGTCTCCGCTGCGGAATAAATATCCTCCAGATAGCTATGCTGCACTTTCGCCAATTTGACATAATCTGATAATTGTCTGGTTTTAGGGTTTTTTATGCTCCTTTTTATCAGATTTAAAAAAGGGACCCAACACTCATAAAATTTCAATTGTTCCAAATATGTATCGTATTCCTCTCTTGAAATAGAAACATCATTGTCAATTTTAAATACAATCTGTTTAAAAGTGGCTGCCTTCGCATTATCAGTACTTACACTCAAATTTTTTCCTTAGCATGAAAGAGTAATTGTTATTTCAAATTTCGAGTTTAAAAGATCCAATCTTCTGGAACCAACGAAATTATTTTATTCGCAAATCTCCCATAATAAGTTCCACAGACGTTTTTATACCTTCATCAAAATCAAAAGCTGTTTCATCAAACAACCACTGTAAGCTCAAACCGTCAATAACTCCTATAATATATGAAGCATACACATTAGGATCAACCTTTCGGAATAACCCTTTCTCGATACCCTCCGCTATTACTTTGCTACAACCATCTCGAAACTTTGCATAGTGCCTTGATATGACTTGTCTAACTTCTTTCTTTTGGTTTATCTGTGTCCAAAAATCCATGTTAACTTGATAATATTCTTTTATATTCCTTACTACATTAAACGATACAGCCAAAAATATTTCCAGCTTTTTTACAGGATCTGTAAAGCCACTCATGTCCTTTATCAGGACAGTTTCAATATCGCCAGCAACCTTATCTAACACAGACATCATTAGATCATCTTTGTTTAGGAAATAGTAATGAATAATACCCTTGCTAACGCCTGCTGTCCTTGCAACATCCTGCATTGAAAAATTGTGATACCCGTGTTTAGTAATGCAATCTACCGTTGCTCTGACAATCTGATCTTTTCTTTCTACCGCAACATCTAACTTAGACATTTTATCAGCCACTCCCCTATCAATTTATTGGCCACATTTAATATGTTGTAGATATTCTTTTTTGTTGTCATGAGTAGCCATTTCAACTATTTTCGTATTATACCATTTAAAAAAAAACCTTTCAAATGTCGGTTTGTTTTTAAATAATTACAGACAAAAAATAATCAATAGCCTCTCAAGGACTTTTTCTCTATTAAAAAATTCATTTCATAATTTGTCATGTGCCTCGAGCGTATGATAAATTATTTATTTAGTAACATATATTAAAAAAAAGTTATTTGGTCTTTTCGGGAATTATAAGCAGGTTTAAGGCTACTCTAATTGACATTTAATTGAATGCTCTCGAAAAAAGGACTCTTTTTTTCAATTGATTCCAAAAATATCGAGACACCACAGTCAATTATTGCCGGAGATTTTTTATGCGTCTTCAAAGATGGTTCGGTTATTTAGTTATTTTTCATACAGTTGTTTTTCTAAGGCCAGCTTTCGCTCAAGATGTCAGATGGACGCATTATGGTGTCCGTCCTCTTGCTATGGGGAACGCCTTTGTAGCCGTCTCAAATGACTATAATGCCTTGTTTTATAATCCAGCGGGAATAGCCAGACTCGACGATTGGTATGGCGAACTGATCAACCCGGGCATCGATATCTCACTAAAAACAAAGAACGTCATCCAAAAGGTTACCGGAGGGGACGAAGACTATACTAATTTAGATGATACAAAAAAAATGTTGGACGTAATAGAAAAAGAGGCAGGAACTGTACATCATGTTGGTGTAAATTGGACTCCACACCTTATTTTCCCTAGATTTGGATTAGGAATAGGCCTTGATGTTGGTTCTCTATTTGTTTTTCATCGTTATCCATCCGCATATATTAAAGCAGGTCCCGAGCTTATCTTTCCCCTGTCCTTCGGAAAAAATTTTCTTGAAGACCGATTGAGCGTCGGCTTTAACGTAAAATACAGAGTCAAGGGCGGTGTAGATCATGAGTTTAGTATACAAGACATAGAAGCTTTCACATCCTCAGAAAAAGACAGCGCAAGTACCGCAACAAATAACGATAAAACAGAACTGAAGGATTTTGTTCAGGGTGGCCAGGGCTATGGATGCGATGTCGGCATTCTTTTTACTCCTGTTAAAACAATGGCTCCCACACTGGGTGTAAGCATCACAGACATAGGAGGCACACCCTATAATGTTCTCAATGTTTCCGATTCAGCCACACTTGGTGCACCAAAACCTGAATTACCCAGTGTTAACGTGGGAATGAGTATCAAGCCCTGGCAAACAGAAACCATGTACCTTCTGTCGGCAGTCGACATGCATTCGATCAACCAGCCATTTTCTTACTCAAAAAAATTGAATCTTGGTCTTGAATGGGGATTTGGACGAATCATTAAAATTCAAGCTGGGCTTCATCAAGGTTATTTAACCGGCGGGTTTCAATTTGATGTAAGACTATTGAAAATCCGTTTTGCCACCTATGCAGAGGAGATGGGGGCTGTCGCAGGGACCCTCCAGGACAGAAGATATGCTTTACAACTAAAAGTATTAATTTAAAGAAGGGGACAGAAAATGTTCTTTGAGCATTTATTTAAAATATTCAAATCGATTTTTGCATTTATGATTATTTGTCCTTTACTCGTCTATGGAAAAGGACTCGATACACTTTCTCCAAAAGTACAAGGACAACCACAAGGAGATATTAAAAAGGAAGGAGAGCCCTCACCTCAAAAAGAGACATCTCCAACCTCGGATAAAAAACAACCTGAAGTAAAGAAACCAGAACAGGAACAGCAGCAGCAGGAGGATCAACAGGAAGAACAGCAACAGGAAGCTTCATCTCAGGAAAAGAAACAAAAGACCGTAGAGCCCAGCGAAATAAGCAAGAAACTCTCCAACAAACTCTACCTGTCATCCAGTATTGGATTTGTATCAATTTCAAAAACCAGCGGTGATTTTGACAGTCGAGCTTGCAGCGATCTTTCTGTTGGATATTTTGTAAAGGATTTAACTAATTACAATGTAAAGCTTCATTCAACATTCAGATACCTTCCTGTTGACACAACGGCAACAAAAAACCATCAATCGTATCGTGGAATCATGGAGGATTACGCATTTGGTGTAATGGGCACTCGTCCATTCAAAGATAAGGAAAATGTATTGTTGATCGCAACTGGTGAGATTGGATACGCAAAATTTCACCTTTATCCCACGGATGACTTTGAAAAAGATAGCTCCATTGAAAACGGCGGGTTAAACCTTATCGTCGGTGGGGGAAGCGACTTTTTATTCAAAGAAAAAATAAAAATCGGGCCAAGACTGTTTCTTGGTTTTGGAAGCGTTAGAATTATTCATCTCTCCGGCATGTTTACATACGTTTTTTAGGTATAGCACTTGGTTTGCTATTTCAAGCCAATCCGTGTAATTGTGATAGCACTACAATTATATTGACAAACAAGAATATCCAGGTATTTTGTTGCCGAATGGACACTTTACTGATAAAAACCAAATATAGCAATATTTTCGGTCACTTTGTTTTGCTTCTCCTATCGGTAGGTATATCAGGTTTTCTCCTTGGATGCACAAATAATGAATCTTTTGGATATCTGAACGTAACCTCTAAAAAAGACGGCATTTATGAAATTTATCGCATAGATTCCGAATCACCACTTCAGTTCGTATCAGAACAAATTGGCTATTTTAACAAGAAAGTAGAACTGATTCCTGGCGCATATCTTGTCTTGGCAGACTGTTCCAGTGAGACAGTAATTATTCATCCAAGAACATTAAAAAAATTGACAGCACATCAACTCACCTTCTTGCCTCCTATCTCTCCAAGCAATGATGACAAGTTTTCTATCCAGTGTAACAGATATTCAAAAACCATGTTTAGACAAAATTTAACAAACCGTTATTCGTTTAATATTTTGGAAGGTAAGAGAGAATTGCTTGTTGGCATGGTCCCGTGGGAGGTGGATTTTTCGAAAATATCATCAACTGAGGAAGTTAAGGAACTCACCTATAAACTAGCCGCTATTCAAGTGATTAATTACGAAAATATGCCTCCAAAAACAAGCTACTTTGTTTCTCCTCTGGGCGGCCTAATTTCCGTCACTGAGCCACAGGAGTTTGGAAATTGGCAGCTGCTTCTGCCTGGCACATACATTGTGGAAGTGAATGGAACCAAATTGAATGTAAAACTTGAAGAGGGCGAAACCAGATCAATTTCTCCTGCCTTCTTAAAGACATCGACCCCTCCCAATGTAAAGTATGAGCTTTCTTCCCAGATAGTCGGTACCCCACTTTATCTTGAGTTAAACCAATACCACTGGCTGGATTTGAATGAGACCTACCCAGCTCTTCCCGGCATTGCAAACCTCAGGCTGAACGGATCTTCTAATTCTATCGCGGTTGAACTGGAAGAGGATGAATTATTCAACCTTAACGTGTATAGCGTTCAGGTAAATGATGACTGTTCACCATGGGAATGGTCTTGCTTAGGTGGCCGTCAAATTTTCCTTTATGAAAAAGATAGTGCCTATCCTTTTTCCGAGAGTGTAACAGATATTCCAATTCTCTTTTTTAACAGGGACGCCTGGATAGGGATACAAGGTTCAAAAGACATCAGATACAAAATTGACACGACAAACGCAAGCCAGACATACAAAATAGGAAAAGCAAAATTTATTCCAACCCCAATACTTCGTCCTGGGCATGTAACAGATTTGGCAAGAGTTGAGGCGATTACTTCCTTTACTACCGGACATACCCTTGATATTCGGCTTGACGAAGAAACAGTCCTTCCACTAATCTCCGGAGACTATGCTTTTGCTCAATATGTATCGTCTCTGTCTAATGAACAGGAACGACAAAGGACAAGGCAAAAAATAAACATTAAACCCGGGAAAACAACCATCCTTCCATTTTCGGTCTTCGTTACGGAAAAGAAATATAACTTCCTTAAGGCGGCGCATCAGAAAATGCAAATGTTCACCAAGAAAAAAGAAGAAATGAAATACATTCGATACTACCACCCTCCTATTGCGATAAAAGCAAATAAATAGTTGCCAGGCACTATTGCAGAAGTTGCATTTTATTTGTCAATATGGTTTCCATATTTTTTCATTCATATTTTTGAAAAAGAAAGATGCCATTAAGACCTCAGCCAAACCAATTCAATCTTGTGGGTAACTCTGTTCATAGCCTAATCAAAGCAAAAAAATTATTTCCAAAGATCGAATCGTTTCAGCCAATTAGATTTGTAAGAAAACTTATCCACACAATCTATAGCGTTGTGGATAAGGTTGGTACGCTATATTTTGTGTTGTCTTGCATTGACAAGATCGAGGTGGCAATACTATTATTTTACTCAAAGGTGATTTCTTTTCGGTAATAGAAAACCTTATTGAAATTTTGATGTTAATTTTTCCATTTTTTTCCGTTGAGTACTCCACAAATATACGATGAGAAAGGTCACTGTTAATGAAAATAGAACGTCGATTTACAAAAAAAGATAGTCTTCCATACGAAAATATCATTTTCGAGGAACGAAGCTCTACTCTTGTTAATTCGGATGGAAGTAACGCGAGTCGTACCATAAAAGTGACAGTGCCAAGCACCTGGAGCCAAGTTGCAACGGATATTCTCGCCCAGAAATATTTACGAAGAAAAGGATTGCCGGAGATAGAATCCGAAACCGATTGCCGCCAAGTGTTTCACAGACTTTCGGGATGTTGGACAGAGTGGGGGAAAAGATTTGGATATTTCGATACCGAAGATGATTCAAAGGCCTTCTACGATGAAACATGCTACATGTTGGCCAATCAAATGGCTGCTCCAAACAGCCCTCAATGGTTCAATACAGGACTATATTATGCCTATGGAATTTCTGGTCCAAGCCAGGGACATTATTTTGTCGATCCAGAAACCAAAGAAGTCACCAGATCAAAAAATGCTTATGAGAGACCTCAACCCCATGCGTGTTTCATACAATCTGTAAATGATGATCTTGTAAATGATGGCGGGATAATGGATCTCTGGACCAGAGAAGCCAGACTATTTAAATACGGCAGTGGTACAGGATCCAATTTCAGTAACATTCGAGGAGAGGGTGAACCTCTTTCAGGAGGTGGTTTTTCCTCCGGATTAATGTCCTTTCTAAAAATAGGAGACAGCGCAGCCGGCGCTATAAAAAGTGGAGGCACAACTCGAAGAGCCGCAAAAATGGTCTGCCTTGATCTATCCCACCCTGATATTGAGTCTTTCATAAACTGGAAAGTAAATGAAGAACAGAAGGTAGCTGCACTTGTTACCGGATCCCAAACAATTTCAAAACACATGAACAGTATTCTATCCATAATTAAAAACAATTTTTCAATTTTGAACAAATCTGAATTTTCAGATCTTGAAAAAATTTCCGATCTAAAAGAGGCAATTTTTAAGGCAAAAGAGGCTAATGTTCCTTTATCCTACATTAAGAAATCAATCGATCTGGGAAAACAGGGAATATCCTCTGTTGATATTGAAGTATTCAACACAGATTGGAATTCCAAAGCTTACAGTTCTGTTAATGGACAGAACTCAAACAATTCAATTCGAATTCCAAACGAATTTATGAAAGGAATTGAAACGGATTCGCCCTGGCCTCTTTACTACAGAACAAATAGAAAGCTTTCAAAGTCTATCAGTTCATCAAAACTATGGGATGACATAGCATTTGCAGCTTGGTCCTGCGCCGATCCTGGCGTCCAATTTGATACCACCATTAATGAATGGCATACCTGCCCAAAAGACGGAAGAATTAACGCTTCGAATCCATGTTCTGAATACATGTTTTTAGATGACACAGCATGTAATCTGGCATCGCTTAACTTGATAAAGTTTTATGACGATGAAGCGGGAAAATTTTTATTTGAAGACTTCAAATATGCCTGTCACATATGGACGATCATCCTGGACATCTCAGTACAAATGGCTCAGTTCCCGGGGAAAACAATCGCCCAAAAAAGTTGGGATTTTAGAACATTAGGCTTAGGATACGCCAATATTGGCGCACTTCTCATGAGAATAGCTCTGCCATATGGTTCCTCGAAAGCACTTGCCTTTACGGGTGGGGTTACAGCGCTTATGTCCGGTCAGGCATATCTTACAAGTGCAATGCTGGCAAAAAAACTTGGGCCTTTTCCTGCTTTTGAAAGAAACAGGCAAGACATGCTTAGAGTGATAAAAAATCATAGGGAAGCCGCCAATGGAGGCCCGAATTACGAAGAACTTACAATTCCTCCTCAACCCATAAATCATGCATATCTTGAGCCTGATCTTTCAAATGCCGTCAAAGAAGTCTGGAATTTGGCGCTCTCAGCAGGGGAAAGCTATGGATTTAGAAATGCCCAAACCACAGCTTTGGCTCCAACTGGAACAATCGGACTTCTTATGGACTGTGACACAACTGGAATAGAGCCTGATTTTTCCCTTGTTAAATTTAAAAAGCTTGCGGGGGGCGGATATTTTAAAATTATCAACCAATCTATTCCATATGCATTGAAAAAATTGGGATATTCACAAGATGACATCAACCAGATTACCACATATTGCATCGGGACAGGCAATCTCGTAAACAGTCCGTTCATTAACAGTGAATCCTTAAAAAATAAGGGGTTTACTGATGAGATCCTGACAAAAGTCAATAACGAGCTGCCTCAGTCATTTGACATCACTTTTGCATTTAATAAATGGAGTATTGGCGAAGATTTTTGCATTCAAAAACTTAAGATAGACAAAAGCGAACTTGATAAACCCAATTCAAATATTCTCAAATTGCTTGGCTTTAACGATCAACAAATCACAAAAGCAAATGAATTCATTTGCGGTACTATGACATTAGAAGGTTCACCAAAATTGAAGATAGAACATCTGCCAGTTTTCGATTGTGCAAATAAATGCGGATCCAAAGGGAAAAGATATCTTCCTTACACTGCACATATTAACATGATGGCGGCCGCTCAACCTTTTATATCAGGAGCTATCAGCAAAACAATAAACCTTCCTTACGAGGCAAAAATCGAAGATATTAAAGAAGTCTATAAAAACTCCTGGAGAAAAATGCTAAAAGCAATTGCGATCTACAGAGATGGCTCCAAACTAAGTCAGCCTTTGAATACAGTCGCAAAGGAATGGTCTGAAATCTTTGAAAAGGATAATTTTCAGACTCAAAAAATTAAAGAAGTTGCGGAAAAACTAACCACCAAAATGGTGACAGGTCGAACTCCGCTTCCAGGACGCCGTTCAGGATATACTCAAAAAGTTAAGATGGGTGGTCATAACATCTATCTTCGAACAGGAGAATATGAAAATGGAACACTGGGCGAAATTTTCCTTGACATCAATAAAGAGGGAACTCTGTTAAAAAGTATGATGAACTGCTTTGCTGTAGCAGTAAGCCTTGGTCTTCAATATGGAGTGCCATTGGAAGAATTTGTCGATGTTTTCACATTTTCAAGATTCGAGCCAAACGGGCTTGTCATAGGACACAACAATATTAAAAGAGCCACTTCAATAGTTGATCTAATATTCCGCGATCTGGCCATAAGTTACTTAAACAGAGTTGATTTGGCTCACATCCCTCCGGAAAAAAATGAAAAATTTTCGGTTCCCAAAGAACATTTAAATATTTTAAAAACCCCAGCAGTTCAATCCACTCAGTATGTTTCCAATTCCGGGATAGCGACTTCTCAACATATAGAAAAAAAGATAATCGCATTATCGGAAGATGACTTCGACAATTACGCACAGAAATATTCTGTTGCAAGACGGAAAGGATATGAGGGAGATCCATGCCCAGAATGCGCCTCCATGACCTTAGTAAGGAACGGTGCGTGTTTAAAATGTGATACTTGCGGCGCTACAACCGGTTGCAGTTAGATGTTTAAGTCAGACCTTTTCGGTCAGAGTCCAGCTACTATCCAGGTTCATGGATTGACCTCGCCTCCTTCACTAAAGCTTTCGCATTTGCAATGCTGACTTTTGTTATTTCATTTCCAGAAAGTAGACGTGCAATCTCTCGAGCACTATCTTCCGCCGACAATCGAAAAATCTTTGCCTCAGTTCTGGAGTTACACTGCTTCTTTGAAACCATAAAATGGCGATCCGCATAAACTGCCACCTGTGCCAGATGGGAAATACATATAATCTGAAAATTTTTCGACAATTCACCAATCTTTCGTCCTACAATGTCAGCTATCTTGCCAGAAATTCCGGTATCAATCTCATCAAAGACCAGAACACAAGTATCTCCACCTGCAGCAAGAACCTTCTTTAATGCAAGCATAATTCTTGAAATCTCACCACCAGACGCGATTTTTTGCAGAGGATATAAAGGCTCACCAGGATTAGATGAAAGAAGGAATTGAGCCTTTTCAAAACCCTGACTCGTAATTTCACTTAAAAAAAGAGCAACTTTCCCCCAGGTAGAATTAATTTCCTCCGATAATCCTTTTAGATCTAAGACCTTGGGCTGTCTCACAATTTTTTGAAATTCAACCTCGAGCCTGGCCCCTTTCATACCCAATTCGTCAAGTTCCCTTTCGACCTTTTTTTTGACCTCTCTGGCTGCTTTTTTTCGTTCTTCAGTTAATTTTAAGGCATATGTCTTCAACTTTTCACAATAGTTATCTAATTCTATCAACTTATTTTTTATCTCTTCAGAAGCCTGATTTAGAAAATTGAGTTCACTACAAATCCTCTGCTTTTCATCCATAAGCCCACTTACATCGTTAACAAGAAGCTTTCTAAAAAAATCCTGATATTTTGACAGCCTGTCCTGTGCAGACTCAAGATCAGATTCATTTACACTAATTTTTTCCAGCGACCTGTCAATCATGTAACTTATTTCATCAAGTTGTGAAGCAATTTTCTGAATCTCCTCCGACGCACCCATTAAATCATCCGGAACAGGACCTATTCCAAATAGTTTGGAAACACTCCAGAGAACCTTTGCCAGAGGCTGCCCTGAGGAACTACCATCAATCATTTCCTGAACGGTCTTCAAATTCTCTTTCACTAAAATACTTTTTTTTGCAGATTCGATTATCTCTTTCTTCAACAAATAATCATCTTCCGAAGGATCAAAAGATTGTATTTCATCATACCTATGCTGTAAATAATCATAGCTTCTTATCTTATTTTGAAAATCAGATGTTACTGCCTCTATCTCCTTGAACAAGGAGATACTTTTCTGAAAAAAAATTTCTACATTTGCTTTTGCTTCAACGGAAAATAAAAATTGGTCCAAATAAAATAAATGCTCGTTTGAGTCCAGCAGCCTTTGATTTTCATGCTGGCCAAAAATATCTATCAGAACATATGCTATCTGTTTTAATGATCCTAAGGTTACTGGTATATCATTTACCCATGCTCCTGAGCGCCCCTTTTCATGTATCTGTCGTCTAATTAGAATAGAAGGTTCCTTGTTCTCCTCATCAAAAGGAATTCCCAGCTCTTCAAGAATGTTAAAAACCTTATGTTTATAATCCACCTTAAACATACCTGATATTATCGCCTGCGAAAATCCACCTCGAATAACCTCCGCATTGGCTTTTGCCCCCAGCAACAGCGACAATGCCTTTATTAAAATAGATTTTCCGGCACCCGTTTCCCCTGTAATAACATTGAAGGATGAAGAAAAATCTATCGTTAGAGATTCAATGATCGCAAGGCCATGAATATTAAGATTTGTAAGCATTTAAAACACCGGTTTTTATTGACATATCATCTTTTCTTTAACCTGACATAATATATCATCTATTTCTTTTATTAAGTCCAAATAATAAAACATAATCTTAGCTATATTTTAACAAAAATCTCACATACAGCTTCTAAAAGGAAAGAATTGACATTTTATGTTATGAAATTACCCAAAATGATGGAAGAAATGAAAAATTCATAATTTAACGATCCACCCTGGCGGGCCATTTGTAAGCTAGACCTTTAAACTTCGACTGACGGAATTTCAACCAGTTTCACTTTCACCAAATTTCCCGAAGATACCTTCTCGAGATTGGAGCGTCCCCAAGGGGATTCGAACCCCTGTCGTCGCCGTGAAAGGGCGATGTCCTGGGCCGGGCTAGACGATGGGGACAGACGAACTAATCTAAAATGAGCCCTGCTGGAATCGAACCAGCGACCCGTACATTAAAAGTGTACTGCTCTACCAACTGAGCTAAGAGCCCATTATCTTAACACGAATTCCGCGTTGAGATCCCAGTTTCTACATTCAAATCAGTATGTTTGTCAATAGATATTTCTAGTTTATTTACTATATTTGATTTTTCATCTATTATCCCATAATATGCACCCTCTCGTTGAGGGTTTTTTAAATTAATTTAGTCAACCAAGAGTATCTAATTATCATGACTGTAATAAAAAGAAATAAGATGGATAGTAAACTAGACCTTATCACTGCTCTGGAAAAATTAAATATTCTCCTGCTTGGTCAGGGCGAAGATGATGCGGTAAATTTTCTTTCAGAAGCCTTGCAAGAGTTAAAAGATGCTAAACAAGATTCCCCACAAATACAAAAAACCGTTCAAAAGATAATCGAGGCTTTCGAAGGAGATGAATATGAACTGATGCCTTATACCCTTCAAAGGGAAAGCGAACAATGGTCTGAAGCTGAAGAACTGTCTCTTGCAAGTTCAAGGGTATTGAGCTTGGCAAGACGTCTTTCAAACAAATAAGGAAAGAACATATCTTCTTTAGGTTCAAATTTAATAAATGTGCTGCTTACAAAAAAAATAATGTTTGTACTTGAGTAAGTCAATACTGATTAGGAACAGAAACGTGGGTGATTTTTCACACCTGTCAAAAAACTTTCAGGCAAAAATGGTTGATCTTTCAGAAAAGGTCCCGTCCTTAAGAAAAGCGTCTGTTTGGGGGACAGTCTCGATATCATCCAACTGTATTGAAAAGCTTAATGATAAATCAATAAATGAAATAATATGCACTGCCAGACTCGCGGGAATTCAAGCTGCAAAACAGACCCATAATATTGTACCACTTTGTCATCAAATATTTTTAGACGACATTGATATAGAAATTTTTTTAAACAAAGAGAACTTATTATTTGAAATAATGACAACTGTCAAAACCCATTCAAGCACTGGCTCTGAAATGGAATGTATGATCGGTTCAACAGTTGTTGCGGTCACCATTTATGACATGATAAAAGCTGTCAATCCTGAAGCTATTCTTGGACCATTTAAATTAGTTAACAAACAAGGAGGAAAATCTGGATATTGGACACGTCCAGAGGGAATCTGATATTTAATATATGAAAAAGCGGTTTATTGATATTTAACTCAACAATAATAGGATCTTATCATATTGAAGAACACAGTAAATTCTAATAGTAAAATTGGTTTGGATTATTTTTTGTATTCTTGTCTTGAATTTGAAAATACCAGCAAGGCAATCCCGCAAAAACAAGAATTTGAAAGGAGGTGGCCCGTTACATTCAATTTATCCGATGAAGCAAAAAGGAACTTTATTCTTCAAAATGAATTCAGAACACTAGTTCAGCAAATGATCACCTGGTATAAGGAAAAGTTCCCAGAGCTCACCAGTCAAGCAGAACTGGATTATGAACTATTGCATAAAATTATTCCTCCAGCAATTATGATGGCAAGAGATCTCAATGCTGTTTCGGAATTGAAAAATGGATCGGAGTTTCCTGAATATTTTATTGACCCTTGTAAGGAATCAGCTCCAGAATGGCAAATGATAAAGGAAGAGCTTTCGTCTCAGATCACAAACTACCACGAATACCTACTTAGATATTTGCAATGGTCATTCGGAGCTGAAACACCCTTAGAGCTAGATGTTAAAATAGGATCCAGGCCGCCTGTGGGAAGATTTGCGCCAAGAAGTTTTTTTAACAGCCGAGGAAGTAGGGGAGGCATAGGGTTTAGTAGCGGGGATAGAAAGCAGGGATCGGCAAAATTTAATCATAATAGAGACAGAAATGAAAACAAATTCGAGGCAAACAAATCTGGCAACAAGCACTCCCAGAAACAAAAATCAAAAGACATGCATAAAAAAATAGGTGATGACCCTGATCAACAGAAAAATCATAAAAAGGAACAAGAATCCCAGAGAGAGGTCATCGAAGCCATCAAAAAATTCAATTCTGATCCAAACTTAATGGAATACAAACTCCAACCGGCAAATAGCTATTACAGGCGGTTGCAGCATAAGCAAATAAAGCGAGAAGGATTGAATTCGGAATCTGTTGGTGAAGGTGCAGAAAGATCCGTCGTCATTTTAAGGAAAAAATGACATCTTTTTAAGTAAAAGTTAAAAAAATTTAATGAAGTCCGACACTCTTCTTCAGACCATCTATTTCCTCACCTGTGAGCTGTCTGTAGTCACCAGCTAAAAGGTCTTCAGGGAGCTTAACACTTCCAAAGCCTGTGCGAACCAACCTAATTACTTTGTAATTGAAATGTTCAAATAACCTCCTGACCAAACGGTTTCTCCCTTCATGAACAGTTACATAATACAAAGCACCCTTTGATTTTCCAAGATCTTTACCTTGGAGAAATTGGATTTCTGTCTCCTTGGTAATACCATCTTCAAGTGCAATACCGCACCTTATCTGCCGCAATTCATCAGGCCGCAGTTTACCATTAACAAGCACATGATAATGTCTTGGGACCTTGTACTTTGGATGAGTTAAACGATTTACTATCTCCCCGTCATTTGAAAGTAAAAGCAGACCCTCAGTGAAAAAATCCAATCTACCGATCGAATAAACCAAAAAACTTAAATTCCGCAGTTTTGGTAAATCAAATATTGTATCTTTTCCATTTATTCCTTTTCGACTTGTTAAATAACATGCCGGTTTGTTTAAAAGCCAATATATCTTTGGGGGGGCTTTACGTTCTAGCAATCTTCCATCTAACGAAATTCTGTTTGTCTCTGGATCAAACCTGGTTCCCAGCTCCTTAACAACTTTTCCATCAACAGAAATTCTTCCCGCCCTGAGCCAAGCTTCTGCTTCACGTCTTGAAGCAATGCCAATTTGCGAAAACCACTTATGAATACGAATTTCGTCCATGGATTAAACCTATAATACCCATATTTACTTCTCAATATATTCCGTCGGTTCAATTTCCTTATTTGGCAATGTGGTATTTTCAAAGCTGCCTCTCTTCTTTGAAACCCTTTTCTCGAAAAGTTCCAGCTCCCAAAAAGGATCTTCCACCTCATCGGTGCCAACTTGTTCCCCAGAATCAATACAGGTAACAAGCTCACCTTTTTCTAAACTGCTCACCGCCCCTTCTATTCTTTTTAATTTCTTTTGTCCATCGCTATTATTCTTCTTCTTTTCCTTAATATTATCAAACAATTCAGGCGACGCCTCACCACTACCTTCCCTTTCAATGGTATCGGATTTCCGGCAATTATCTTCGTTATTTTCTAAAGAAATCGGTTCATTATTATTGATTAGATCGATAACGGAATGCGACTTAGATTCTTCCTCAACAGCAATTATCCTTTCTCTTACCCCCTCTGAAATGAATTCATCAACATCCACCTCAAAATTATTTTCAATCATCATATTTGCTTTCAACATTACCTCTCTTGAGGCCTGAAATGATGACAATGGTGGCAATTCACTAATATTATTTAGTTTAAACACCCTTAAAAAATCATCCGTTGTACCAAAAAGCATCGGTCTTCCCGAATCTTCCTTTCTGCCAACACATGAAATCAAATTTCTATCCAATAAATTCTTTATAATACTGCCGGAATCCACTCCTCGAATATATTCTACATCTGCTCTTGTAGAGGGTTGTCTGTATGCAATAATCGCCAACGTTTCAAGAGCGGCTCTTGAAAGTGGCCTAGGGCGGGTGGAAAACATTTTTTCCATTAATTTTGAAACACTGCTTATGGTTTGAAATTGATAACCAGCCCCTTTTTCATTTGCCAGGATAAAACCTCCATTCCTTTGATTGAAAAAACGAGAGATCCGCTTCAACGCCATTTCAATCTCCTTAATTGAATAGATTTGGTTTTCATCATTAAGTAATTCAAAGATTTCAGCCGCTTTGACAGGCTTTGGAGATGCAAAAATTATTGCCTCCACCTGAAGATCGAGATCCATCTCATAGCCAAAACTTAGCATCCTGCTTTGCCTTGGTTTCTCACTTGTATCTTCAATTTCACTTCTTACTTTGGCCCTGTCAATATGACTTATAAGAAACTTGTCATAAAAACTAAGGGAATCATCATCTTTATTATTTTCAACATCTCCATCGAGTACCTCTTCAGTTTCATCTTCGGATAGGCAAGGAAGAGATTTTTCCAATTCCAGGTCTGTAAAAGAGGGAACTTGATGGCTATCAGCTTTTTTATCCAAATCAGGAAAATGAACTTTTTCCAAATCAAACTCTTTCATAGACAAAATACTCCGTTTTCTACTGAGAAATGGGAAGATAGCTTTCATTGAAATCGGGTGAACAAATCCAAATTGGTCCGTTAATTTCCTGTTGATAGATTTTCATTTTCCCCCACCTTGTCAATTCAAGCACAGCTAAAATATAAACAATAAGTTCGTATCTTGAATTGAATTGACTGTAATACCCCTGAAACAAGGCGAATCTGACAGTCTTCAACAACTTGCTGATTTCATCAATCTTTTGTTCCACTGTCACCTTATGCGTTGACGGAACAACTTTGGGACCTGATTTTCTTTCTGATAATTGTACCAGCATCTGTTCATACAAAATTAACATAGAAGCCGAATCACCAACCAGAGGCGCCTCAATATGCTCATAAAAAGGTTCAAGTCGTCTCCACTCATTATTAGTGAAATTGGCTATTCCATAATTCTCAGATAATGCGAGCGTTTCAGCCGCTTTTTGAAACTGTTCATGGAGTATCAGCCTCTCTTGCAGACTCCTTCTGGGATCGTCATCCTCCAGAACATCCTCTCCTTCAATCTTTTCTTCACGAGGAAGCAACATTCTTGACTTTATTTCTAATAAAGTCGCAGCCATCTCCAAAAACTCGCTTGCATCCGACAAGTCATCAAACTTCAATAGCCTTAAATACTCAATATATTGATTTGACAGTAAAAATATATCAATGTTGAAAATATCAATCTCATTTACCCGAACAAGATGGAGGAGTAAATCCAAAGGACCTTCAAATTGGTCTAGTTTGAAAAAATATCCTGACGCCATCTTGTCTGCTTTCCCGGATAAGGGGCTTTATTAAATAAAATTTAGCCTTTTCTAATATTAAATATTTGTATAAATGTGTTTTTTTAGTTTATGCGATACCTCATCAAGTGCAACAAAAAAATCTAACTGAACATGATGGTACATAATTATACTGCATAAAATCAAAACGTTATATACAAAGGTTGATTAGCATGAAACAGATACCACTATTAAGCGTTTCGCCCTCCTTTCAAAACGAAAGAGCGCTAAATATGTGGGAAAAACTTCTTGTTAACAAGAATATTTTTTCACCCGGCAATAATGACAGACCTATTTTTAATCTCCATGATAACGATACTTACACCCCCTTTTTACCAAGAAAATTCCTATCCACCGAATCACTTTCGTCACTTGAAATTTCAAACCACGGCAAAAAACGACACCACTTGCTCCCAATTGAATTCTTCAAACTGTATCCTGATGAAATATTTTCAGGAGACAGCAGATACATTTGTTTCATATCAAGCGGAACTACCCAGAGGGATCGAGCCAGATCATACTTTTCAAAGGATGGAAGAGAAATATATAAAGCAATTTCAATTGCGACTTTTTACGAAATTCTATCATATTTTTTTTCAACCCCTGCTGAAATTGTTGGAATCAGCTTAATTCCAAGCATAAAGGAATGGCCAAACTCAAGTCTTGCGCATATGTTGGACTGGTTTTCTGATGTGTGGACCATAAAATTTCTTAAAGAAGAAAATCTCTCTACCAATTTGAATAAATTAAACGATAGACCTTTGTGGATATTTGGCACTGCATTGCATTTTGTCAATTACATTGAAAAAGGGGGACGCCTACATCTCCATCCAGATAGTCTTATAGTCGAAACAGGCGGTACCAAAGGCATATCAAGTTCTTTTAAAAGAGATCGTTTTTATGAAAATCTCTCCTGTTTCTTCAATATTTCAAAGAACAGGATAATAAGCGAGTACAGCATGTGCGAATTAGCCTCTCAGGCATATGACTGGGTTGATCCATCAATAACCCATGAAGTTTCTTTGGAAAAACGATTTTTTAAATTTCCAAGCTGGGTGGTTCCAACAGTAAAAACCGGGCCGAACAAAGTTGCGTCACAGGGAGAAGGATGTCTTGTGGTTGGTGATCCCTTAAGAATTGATTATTATTACCAAATTAGGACTCAAGACATTGTCCGTCTTGAAGCCGACGGTAGATTCAAACTGCTTGAACGAGTCCCATATTCGCCCTTAAGAGGATGTTCCTTAAACGTCCAGGATATGGCTAATTACGATCGAGTAAAACCGGCAAATGAGCTACAGATTGCAGCTGCTAATAATTGCAGGCCTTTTTCCCCGACAAGTGGACAGACCCTTAATAAAAGAGTGGTACACCTTGAGAATATGCTCTATGAAACCTTGGACAATACCCATTTTCTGCAAATGACAGCTAAACAACTCGTTTCCAAAAACATTGCCGTTTCAGCCTTCAACGACATTAGAGCCGGGATGCCAAAAAACCTATTGGAGTGGAAAGAAGCCTTAAATAATAGCATAAGCTCAAACACACCAGAAACTTGGCTAATAATATTGCCCGGTTCCCATATACAGGCAATCTTTCATCCCTTATCTTTAGGTTATCTCGCAGGCTTAAAACTTTATGTAAGAAAAACAACGGATTCCAACGATTGCGCCGAAGCATTCCTACTAGACAAATTTCAGTCTCTTGAGGATTCCAAAATAATATTGCTCCCAAAAAGCTTTCGAATCGGCAGTTCTCTTCTTCCGCATGACGTTCAAGCCCTTTCAATATTTGGAGACGATGATACCGTTAGAAGCATATCAAAAATATCTGGACTTCCAACTATTGGTTTTGGCAATTCTATTTGCTGCATTTTGGTAACAGTCGAGGAAGCACTTTCAAATCCAGCTAAATTGATAAAAGATTCATTTTCATTGGCTCAGTTAGGATGTTTCTCAAGCCGATTTATCCTAATAACCGGCAATATCAAAAAGGATGACCCTAAAAATCTCCAAGAGATTCTAACAGGTAAATCGCGTGAATTTATTGGCGGCTGTTTCCCTACTTCAATACGTGCCGCACTCGATCATGAATATCTTCATCAGCAACTAAAAGGCGCTTATCTAATAAAAAGAAAAGACTTCGATCAACCAATTTTCCCCTCCTATTACTTTGCAAGCATTGATGATTTTGAAATCAATCTATGCCAACGACAATTCGTGGTCCCTCTCATTTTCATTCCAGAAGTACCATTCGACAAAATATTACATCACCTCAATAAAAAAATGCCTTCTCTAAAAAAAATTTCGATTTGCCCATCAAAATTTGAACTTCTGTCAAATGACTACAAATTATTGGCTGGAACTTCAAATAAAATATCTTTTTGCCCCTTGGGTTTTGCGAATACGCCGAAGTGGGATGGCAAACATGAATCAATCCCGGTTTTTCGATTTACCTAGTCTGACCCTAGCCGAAAAGGTCTGAATCAAGGCGCGAGTAGGAGGGCGATCTACGTTTACATGCTGATAAATGAGGATCGTCCGACGACGATTAACGCTTAGGTCAGACCTTTTCAGCTAGGGCCAGTCTAGCACTGTCAATAAACATGTCATTTACAAATATCCTTTTTTTTATGTAATAGAGCTGAAGATTTTTTAATTTGGAACCATTTTATGTCAGATGAAGAAATATTAAGATTAAAGGATTTTTACTTTTCCCTGCCCAAAGAGCTTATTGCCCAATACCCCCTTGAGCGTAGAGACGAATCAAAATTGCTTGTAAGAGATTATTCAGGTGCAATTTCCAATAATTATACGAAAAATTTGGCAGATCTATTACCAGAAAATTCTCTTATAGTCGTTAATGACAGCAAGGTATTTCCAAGCAGAATACTGGGAGAATTGAAATCCGGCGGCAAGGTGGAGATTTTCTTACTGGAACCAATGGAATCAATTAATGAATCGAATGTATGGAAATCCATTGGAAAGCCATTTAAGAAATTGCGTCCTGGAACAATTATTGACCTCTACAATGGATGCGTGGCGAAGATTGAATCACATAATTCAGATAAATCCACAGGCACACCAACTTTTAATGTAAAATTTAATCTCCTTGGCGAGGATTTTAATACGTGGCTTGAACATCATGGCTATATCCCACTCCCCCCCTACATAGAAAGAAAAAATCCAAAACCCGCTCTTCAATCAGATGACTCTGAAATCTACCAGACGATTTATGCAAAAAATCGGGGATCAGTCGCAGCACCGACAGCCGGATTCCATTTTACAGGAGAACTTCTTAATAAACTCTCAAAAAAAAATATTTCAATTGTCCCAGTAACACTACATGTTGGTGCTGGAACTTTTCTTCCTGTAAAAACAGAAAACATATCCGACCATAAAATGCACGAAGAAAGATATTTTATACCGCAAAGCACCTATAGGAAATTATTGTACGCAAAACACAAGAGTAGAATGATAATTGCCGTAGGAACGACGACTCTTAGATGCCTGGAATCATTTTTCTCATGCGAAGTTTCCTCGAAATACAAGCATAATACCAACTGTTGGAACAAAACCGACATATTCATAAGACCAAATAAAAAAACCGATACTTACAAGCCCGCTTTCATTAACGCTTTAATGACAAACTTCCATCAACCAGAATCGACGCTGTTTATGCTTATTTCTGCCTTATTGGGTCTGGAAGAAGCAAGACGTGTGTACAATTATGCAATAATAAAGAAATATAGATTTTTCAGTTATGGGGACTCTTGTCTGTTTTGGTTGACTTAGCGACTAATTTATTTAATATCACTTTTTTTGAGTTGCATCTTTCTTCTCGAATATTTTTATGAGGACCTGCAGATCCTCTATCTGCTGCTGGCAATTTTTTAATTCCAGATCTTTCTTTTTAATCTCATTCTCTAATGCAATTATTTTGCTTTCGTATTTTTCTTTCTGATTTCTATCGTTTATTAAACATTGTTGAAGATATTTTTCACAAAAAGACAGAAGTGCCTTTGACTCGACAAGCAAGGTGGAATTTCTATTTACTCCATCAGATATTTCCTGAGGAATCGTCCCTATTGATGATGGTGACCAGTTTGAAGAGTGATGATCTTCTATTCTAGATAAATTCCTACCCGCATTTATTTTGCTCTCAGTCAGGTTACTATTTGATAAATGCCTTTGATAGAAAGCTGGCGAAGAATTTGCTCCCTTTACTATTGTCATTTCATCATGATTAGACGGTTTTCCATGAAATTCCATGAAAGCTTTTACTGGACCTTGATTAACCGTATGTTGCGGTTTTTGCCGATCATCAATGTCCTTGAATTGGTTGCTATCAACTGGAATATAATATTTTCCATCAATAAGATTTGCTTTTATCCGCCCATTTTTTATGCGTCTTCTTACAGTCATGTCAGAAATTGAAAATGTCCTCGAATATTCAATTATTGAAAGCCATTGTTCAGACATAATCTACCCATAAATTAAACGTTGATTTACAACTCCATGAAAGAGGTCCTATTTTTTTCATTTCATTAAAAGACTAGACTCATCGAAATGGTCACATGGGACACCATAATAATAATGTTAACATGGTAATATAAAAACTATAAAGGCTGTCAACGGATTGACAGGATAAAGATCCGATTTTTTCAAAATTGTTACTATTTTGAAAAAATTTTGAGACTCTCCTACTCTATCTCAACCGTTATCCGCTTTTCTCTATAATCAACAAGTATCTCTTTAGATGTTTTTGAAACGCTGCTTATAAGCTTAGTGGCAATTTCATTTTCAACAATCTGTTCCAACTTCCGTCTAAGAGGCCTTGCCCCATAATCTTCCGTCTCCATATTATCCAGAAAATACTTCTTTGCTACATCGGTAATTTTTAACTTTAAATTCAAATGATTAACACGCTTGGTAAGATCTTCTATCAATATATCTATTATTGCCTCAAATTCCTTTCTTCTCAATTTATTGAAAATAATTACCTCATCTATCCTGTTAATAAATTCAGGCCTGAAAAATTTTTTCATTGACTTGAAAAGTTCCTTAGTCAAATCATCTTTTGACCACTCTGTCATATGGGATCCAATTCCTATCGGTGCTTTTCTTTCAACTTGAAGTTCAGAGCCAATATTTGAAGTCCCTATAATTACACAATTAGAAAAACTCACTCTGTTCCCTTCACCATCTGTAAGCCATCCTTCATCAAGCACCTGAAGCAAGACATTAAAAACATCGGGATGTGCCTTTTCAAATTCATCAAATAAAACAACAGAATATGGTTGGCGTTTTACTTTTTCAGTAAGTTGTCCCCCTTCTCCATAACCCACGTATCCCGGCGGCGAACCTATTAATTTTGATACATCATGTCTCTCCATATACTCCGACATATCAACTCGAATAATTCTATTTTCATTATCCATAATTTCAGCGGCAATAGCCTTGGCTAACTCTGTCTTTCCAACCCCAGTTGGACCTAAAAAAAGAAATGAGGCGATAGGTGCGCCGGGTTTTTTCAAACCACTTCTATTTCTTCTGATCGCATCTGATACTGATTTAATGGCATGTTCCTGACCGACGACCCTTTTTCGAAGCTGATCCTCCAGTTTAAGAAGCTTTTCAGCCTCTTCAGTAACCATTTTGTTTACAGGTATCCCTGTCTGGTCACTTAACAGCTGGGCTATGTCCTCACGATCAACAAATTTATCGACCTTTGCCGCAGACATGCTAAGTTCTTTTCTTAGAGATTCAAGATCAAACTCAAGCTTCGCAAGCTCCATCTGGTAAAATGCCATGCTCTCAAAATCCTGTTCATTAAAAGCTTGAGATTTTTTCCCTAATAGATTCTGCCTCTTGCGTTCCAATTCCCTTATCTGTGGTGGTGTATATATAACTTTTAACCTTTTCTTTGCACCTGCTTCATCAAGCAAATCGATGGCTTTATCCGGCAGCTTTCTTTGGGGAAGATATTTGTAGGATAACTCAACAGCAGCTTTAATCGAGTCTTCAGTATATTCAATTTGATGGTGTCTTTCATATTTTTCCTTCAAACCAACTAAAATATCATATGTTGCCTCTATAGTCGGCTCTTCAACCTTTATCGCCTGAAATCTCCTTTCAAGTGCCTTATCGGCTTCTATGTACTGTTTATACTCTTTTGTAGTTGTTGCTCCTATACATTGAAGTTGCCCTCTGGCCAAAGCCGGTTTCAACATATTCGAAGCATCCAGTGAGCCTGATGACCTGCCAGCCCCGACAACTGTATGGATTTCATCTATGAAAAGAATAATATCGCCAGCTGAGGCAATAACCTCGTCTTTTATTGTCTTTAATCTTTCTTCAAATTCCCCCTGCATCTTTGCGCCAGCCAGCAAAGATCCCATTTCAAGTAAAAGAACACGTTTATTCAATAAATATTCCGGGACATCTGCAGCAATAATTCTGTTTGCAAGACCTTCAACAATCACAGTCTTACCAACACCCGGCTCTCCAATTAGAATCGGATTATTTTTCTTTCTTCTCGATAATATCTGTATCACACGCTCTATCTCTTCATCTCTGGAAATTACAGGATCCAAAAGTCCACGCCTTGCTAGTATCGTCAAATCCGTTGTATATTCTTCCATCAAACTTTGACGATTTTCACCCTCCCTGTCTGTGATCTTTGAATTGCCACGCAACGCAACCAGCGCATCAAAGGAAGCTTTATACGTCAACGAACATTCAGTCAGCATTCGACTGACACCTGGAACACTACTGTCATACCCAGCCAAAAAAAGGGTTCCTGTTGAAACAAACGTATCTCCAAACTTTGCCCTCTCCCTGTCAGCCACATCAAACAAATTTCTCATGTCCTTGGACATCTGAAGATGCCCAATCCTGTCATCCTCAAAATCGGGCAGATCATTCATTACAGCCAAAACCATATCCGTAATTCTCTTTCGCAAAGAAGATATATCCATTTTCATTTCTTCAAACATCTTCAGTATAATGGAATCTTTCTGCTCTATTAGAGCTAGTATCATCACTTCCGCACAAACAACTGACTTACGCTGGTTCGCATGTTCCATTAAAGTTTTTTGAAGAGCCTCAGCAACTTTCACAGTTGAATTTTTTAGTAATCTTTGCGCCACGTTCGCCTTCCTCACACAATATGCTTGTTAAATTCTTATTTATTATTAACCGGATAACTCCTTTCACCAGGATAACATCCCTGGCGCTTTTCGCGCCAGGTACTAACCAATATAATTATGATATATAAAAAGAAAAGGTATTATCACTTTTTTTGGAGAATATATGAAACCAAGCGGCGTATTGTTTGATTTTGATGGTGTGATAGTTGACAGTCTTCCATTTCATTTGAAGGCATGGGATGCCGCTTTCAATAAAATTTTCAAGAGACCTCTCTCAGAGGAAATGAAATCCTGTCTTATAGGAAAATCAACAAAATCAATATCTGAATATCTGTGTAACAAAGAACGATCGTTAGAAAGTGTTTCAAGTCTAATTGAACTCAAAACTCAACTGGTGGAACAATATGCCCTTTCCATAAAACCATTAAATGGCGTTTTTGATTTACTGAATGAAATCAAAAAACTTAAAATACCCTTTGGTATTGCAAGTAATGCTTCAAGAAAATTCATTGAATCTTGTTTGATTAATCTTAAAATTGATATTCCCATTTTCCTTGGCATTGAAGATTACAGAAATCCAAAACCTTCTCCGGAACCTTATCTTTTATGTGCAAGAAAATTGAATATTCCAATAACTGATCATAGTTATGTTTATGTATTCGAAGACAGCACCCACGGGCTAAAGGCCGCAGTATCGGCTGGAATGTTTCCTATCGGAGTTACTACTCAAAACGACGAAGCGGCACTAATTAGAGCCGGAGCCAGGCTTATTTGTAAAGATTTATCACAGGCACTGGAAAAAGGATGGCTAGTAACCATTCCAGAAATAATTTCATAAAAAGTCATGTGACAAGCCTAAGATGTCTCTGTGTATGAATTGGTATCTCCTCTTCAATACAATTTGAGTCAATTCCGTTGCTAATGGCATTCCACAGTCTGATCCTATGCCGAAGGACTTCTTCTGCAGCCCTTTCAGCCTCTTTGCTTGTTTCTGGATCACTCTGGCAAAGAATATCCACCAGACGGCCAACTGATGAAAATCCCGGCTTTTTTAAACCTTCAATATGCAAATTAAAATAGGCAAACAATGGGCCAGTATCGATATATTCGCTCAATAAATGTAATTTTATCAGAAAGTTATCTGGAATATAAGGCTCACCCTCATAAAATAAGGCTATTGCCCTCATATGAGAAGGAGACTCCAGAATCTCATTTATCTTTATACCATACTTAACTACTTCCCTTGAAAAATTTGACTTCTTTAGAGCATTTTCCAGAGGCATTCCTATTTCCAGGTTATCAAAAAAAACAAAAACTGAGCTCATATCGCAATTAATGCTCTTCATTGCCTCTAAATAAAGTTCCAAATGACTTAGTAATCTTCCATTACCTATGTCATCAACTTCTTCCTCCAAAATCATCTCACTGATTATTCTTATGGCTTCTTTTCCTGAATCAGAAGTAATTGGTGAACGAATGGATATCAGATCCTTTTGAAGACTTCGAAATAAATAATTATAGCTAAAAGCGCATATAAAATGGCGTTCTACAAAATAAATCAGAGATTTTTGGCCAATTATTTTGTCATAAACTGCATGATTTTCAAGGATCTGAAAATATCTTTCTGTAAGAAAAGACATATCTTTCTCCAATAGTCACCAAATCATTTTCCTGATTATTTTGATGGAATATTATATCTCTATTATATGTCAAATTTTTGGCTAATACAAAGATAGGGCTTTTTAATATGAAAGATGATTAGTCCCAGGCGCGAAAGCGCCTGGGACGTATCCTTGCAAGCGAAGAAAAGCATAGGATCTGGTGGCTGTAACATGTTGAGAAATGCACCAGCGACATATCCCGCCAATCTCATGCTCGCATGGGATCTGTCTGTAACATGTTGATATTTCGTAATAGATTCTATACTTGCTTCACTCGTCAGAATATGTCCCAGGCGCTTTCGCGCCTGGGACTAATCAAGTTTTGGCCGTCAAGGGGAAAAGCAGCCTGGTTGCGTCTGCGATTTCATCCATTGAAACCTGATCGAAACATTTTGGTTCCATTTCACAACTTTTCTTCCAACAAGGTGAACATGAGACCTTGCTTTGAAGTTTTATACCATTATCATATAGGTCAATCTCCTGCGAACAGCTTACTCCAAACCAACAAACTACAGGCTTTTTTAAAGCAATGGCCATATGAAGACCTAGTGAGCAACCTGTAAAAACAACATCAGACGTTGCCATCCACAAAAGGCCTGACCTAAGCCCCTCTGTCGTCGGAGTATTAATCACAAACGGATCTTTTAAAAATTCCTCCTTAATGGATTCCTGTCTCAGGGTGTCCTCTTTTCCCCCCAACAAAGCAATTTTTAACGCTGGAAACACCTTTCTCCACATATGAATTAATTCGATACTTTTATTAACGGTAAATTTTTTATAAGGATACAATTCAGAACAACCTGTATTGTATCCGATAATACCTAAGGAGCCATTCAGTGCCTTGATTCTCCTCTCTTCAATTTCTTTTTTCTCTGAAAAAGTCAGCTCTAGGACGTACGGGTCTCTAACCCACTCGAGTCCCATGGTTTCGGTTATCTGTTGCGTCTCTGGCTTCTGATTTGTAAAGAATTTTAAATTGTCATCCAATCCAATGTCATATTGATAATTTGCCAGATGATTCAGTGGTCTGATAACACCGTTTCTGTCAAGCCCAAATCCGTATTTTTCCTTTGCGATGATGCTTTCTGCTAATGCTCCAGCCTCCAAAGACTTATCCACAGCAAAAAGGATATCAAATTCCAGGCGGTTAATGACTGCTGAAGTATTTCCGTCAACACAAATTATTCTGTCAATCAATGGATTGTTTTGGAGTAATGCTTTTGAAGCTGGGTAGGTAATCCATGTTATATGAGAATCATGATACTTTCTTTTTATGGCTTTTAATAGGCAAGTGGACCTTAAAACTGCACCTAGTGCTTCTAAACTAATCAGTACAATCCTACTTTTTATAGGTTCGTAGTTCAAACAATCCTCACAGGATCTCTTAAAACGACAAGGCTTATAACCAGTAAATAATCTACAATCAAATTTATATGACATCACCCCTACCTAACCTGCTATAATTACGTTTGTAATAATCCATCTCTTTGAGAGTTTTCATCATGACCGATCCTAGGAATGTCACAATCAGAATTATCCGTCCATCAAGTCACGAAAAAATTGACATTATCTCAACCCGAATAAAAGAGTTGGAGGACAATGGCTTCCATGTTCTCTACGATGAAATCCCGTTAGATTCAAGCAACCTCTTTACAGCCGGATCCATATCCTTCCGAAAAGAACATCTATTAAGGGCAGTTATGGAATCAGACTCTGATGTAATACTGTGTGCAAGAGGAGGGTACGGGGCTAGTGATTTACTCCCCTTTCTACCTTGGAATGATTTAAAATCCGTAAGACAAAAACCAATAATAGGATTTTCTGATATCAGTGCTCTTCATTCAGCATTCTTCACAAAACTCAGCTGGAAAGGGATTCATGGACCAATGCCTTCTACATCCTATTGGCTATCAGATCCCATAGGAAAGGACATTCTTAATCTCCTTAATATCATCAATTCTTCCAACCCTGAAGGCCAATTAGCTTTGAAGAACAGATCCTCCGAGATAAAATCTAATATTATCGGCTGGTTATTTGGAGGCTGCCTCTCTGTGCTGACAAACCTTATCGGTACTCCATATTTTCCTGCATCACTTAAAGGG